>JBASAH010000474.1:0-8966 GCA_049650505.1 Xanthobacteraceae bacterium | reverse complement strand
GCCCGGAGCCGCTCGGCAACGCGTTCGATGCCGCCATGCTGGCGCGCGCCTGCCGTGGCAAAAAGACCAGCCTCAAAGCCGCGCTACTCGACCAGCGGGTCGTCGCCGGCCTCGGCAATATCTACGTCTGCGAGACGCTGTATCGCGCGCACTTGTCGCCAAAGCGGCGCGCGTCAACGATCGCCGATCGTAACGGTGCGCCGAACGAACGCGCCGAGCGGCTGGTCGACGGCATCAAGGTGGTGCTGACCCAGGCGATCAAAGATGGCGGCTCGTCGCTGCGCGATCACCGGCTCACCGACGGCGAGCTCGGCATGTTTCAACATCATTTCCGCGTCTACGATCGCGCTGGCGAGCCATGCCGGACCCAAGTGGGGGGGCACGCCTGCGGCGGCACGATCAAGCGTATCGTCCAGAGCGGCCGCTCGACCTTCTATTGTCCGATATGCCAGAAATGAGTTTTACGAGGAATCCATGAGCGAAAACATCATTGTCGAGAGCCGCGGCCGCGTCGGCCTGATCCGACTTAATCGCCCGCAAGCGCTCAATGCACTCAACAGCGCGGTCAACCGCGAACTCGCTCAGGCGGTCGACACCTTCGAGGCGGACGACAAAATCGGTTGCATGGTCATCACCGGCTCGGACAAAGCATTTGCGGCTGGCGCCGACATCAAGGAATTGGCGGGCAAGGCGTTTACCGAGGCCTTTCTGAGCGATTTCCTGGCGACGTGGCACCGCGTGGCCGATGCCCGCAAGCCGGTCGTTGCCGCGGTCGCCGGCTTTGCGCTGGGCGGCGGCTGCGAGCTTGCGATGCAATGCGATCTGATCATCGCCGCGGACAACGCCAAGTTCGGTCAGCCGGAAATCAAGCTTGGCGTCATTCCCGGCATCGGCGGAACGCAGCGGCTTACGCACGCGGTCGGCAAGGCCAAGGCGATGGATCTCATCCTGACCGGGCGCATGATGGACGCCGAGGAAGCCGAACGGGCCGGTCTGGTCGCGCGCGTCGTGCCGCTGCAAAACCTGCTCGAGGAAGCGATCAAAGTCGCCGAGACCATCGCTTCGATGTCCCTGCCGTCGGTCCTTGCGGCGAAGGAGGCAGTCAATCGTGCCTTGGAAACTTCGCTGGCCGAGGGCGTCCGCTTCGAGCGGCGGATATTTCATTCGCTGTTCGCAACGCGCGACCAGAAAGAAGGCATGATGGCCTTCATCGAGAAGCGGCCGCCGAAATTCGACAACAAATAACCGTTTGCGCCATCAATTGAGAGGAAACGAACATGCCGGACAATATTCGCTTCTTCAATCCAGACACGATCGCGAAGCCACCAGGCTACAGCCATGTTGTCGAAGTGACCGGACCGGGACGTTTGGTTTATTTTGCCGGTCAGCTCGGCATGGATAGGTCGGGCAAGATGGGAGCCGACGCCCGCGAACAGATCGAGCTGGCGTTTCAGAATCTGAAAGCGGCGCTCGCCTCGGTCGGCGCCGGGTTCGAGCACCTCGTCAAAATCAACAATTACGTTGTCGATATCGGCGTCAATATCGCGCAATTCCGCGAGGTCCGAGACAAGTACGTCAACACCTCGGCGCCGCCGGCCAGCACCACGATCGGCGTGCCGGAGCTGGCGCGCCCGGGCGCTTTGTTTGAGATCGAGGCTGTCGCGATATTACCAGCTTGAGTCGCCGAACTACGACGGCCACTCTATATTGGCGGCATGCTGAGTAATGACGAGCTTGAGCGTTACGCGCGCCACATAGTTTTGCGCGAGGTCGGCGGTCCGGGTCAGGCAGCGCTTCGCCGCGCGCGTGTTCTGGTCATTGGGGCCGGGGGCCTCGGCGCGCCAGTACTGCTTTATCTTGCTGCCGCCGGCGTCGGCACGCTGGGCGTCGTCGATCACGACGTCGTCACGCTGTCGAACCTGCAGCGGCAGGTCATCCACGCCACGCCGGACATCGGCACGCCGAAGGTGGAGAGCGCCGCAGCGATGATCCAGCGGCTCAATCCAAACGTCACCGTGACCGCGCACAATGTTCGGCTTGCCGCTGACAACGCGTTGGCGCTGATCGGCGGCTATGACATTGTCGCCGACGGTTCGGACAATTTCGCCACGCGCTACCTCGTCTCGGACGCCTGTTACTTCGCCAATAAGCCGCTGATCACGGCCGCGCTTGGGACGTTTGACGGCACGCTCACCACGATCCGCGCTTTTGAAGGCGGCGCTGACGGCAAACCAAATCCGACCTACCGCTGTCTGTTTCCGGAGCCGCCGCCGCCCGGCAGCGTCCCGGCCTGCGCCGAAGCGGGTGTGCTTGGCGCGCTTGCCGGCGTGCTGGGATCGATGATGGCGCTTGAAGTGATCAGGGAGATTGTCGGTTTCGGCGAAGGCTTAGTCGGTCGGCTTGTAATGATCGATGCGCGCGCCATGCGGTTCGAGACGTTGCGCTACAGCTGGGATCCGGCCAATCCGCTTAACGGCGCGCAAGCGAAAATGCGCGATCTTTCGGCGCATCGCTAGAGCGCGATGAAATTTCGTCAAATCTGCGCTTACCGCGCTTGACCGTGATAGACGCTGTTCGGCCGCATATCGGTGGCCGACGCGACGCGATTGGTCATGTTGAAAAAGCCGGCAACCGCGGCGATGTCCCAGATGTCGCGTTCGGAAAATCCGGCGCGGCGTAAGCGCGCGCGATCCTCCTCCTCGACCAGCCAGGGCTCGCCTGTCAGCTTGACGGCGAAATCAAGCATCGCGCGCTCGCGTTTGGACAACCGCGCGGCGCGGTAATTCATCACCAGCAATTCGCCGAGCGGCGGGTCCTCGGACAATTGCCGCACGGCGGCGCCATGCGCGACCAGACAATAATAGCAGTGGTTCTGCGCCGACACCGCGACCGCGATCATCTCGCGTTCGAGTTTGCTCAAGCCGGAAGGCGCCAGCATCAAATCGTTGTACATGGCGACGAAGGCGGAGAGCTTCGCCATGTCGAAGACGTAGGCCTTGAGCACGTTGGGCACAAAGCCGAGCTTTTCCTCGCACTTGGCGAAATAGGCCGCCATGTCCGGTGACAAAGCCGCCGCTCGAAGCTTGAGCGCCGTAATCTCATCGTCGTCGCCTACTGCTGCCGGTCGGCGCCGCTGTTTTGCGGTAGAGGTGGGTTTATTGGTTCGTTTAAGCATGGCGTTCTCTTGCTACATGTGCTGCCGCTTGGCGCGGCTCCCGCACAATAACAATTAATCTGCCTCTGATATGTGCGGGTAGCAGATTGCCGTCACGAAAGACTATTATTGTGCATCGTAGGCAGAGGAAACATGAACCTTCAAGATAATCGCCGCGGTGGCGATGTCGGCGGCGGATTGGCGCTTATCAACGCGGCCTCGAGCCTACTCGCGAGGCGGCAGTCCGAGGTGCCGAAAGCCTTCGTCGGGAAATTGTTCGCACTCGCAGCGCCGGAGGATTTACAGCACTGCGATGCGGAGGAATTGGCAAGCATCGCCGAGCGGTCATGGTCGTTTCTTGCCGAACGACGCCCCGAAACTCCAAAAATACGATTCGAGCCGCTCCCGGGCAGCCGCGGCATGTCGGTTCTCGAGGTAGTCAATGACGATATGCCGTTCCTAGTGGATTCCGTTGTCGGCGAACTCAACAGCCGCGGCCTGGAGATCCGCTTGTTCGTACATCCAGTATTTCTGGTAGAGCGCGACGCCGCGGGCCGGCTCGTCGGCTTCGAACAGGAACATGCTGTCGCCGCTCGGCGTGAAAGCTTCATCCACTTCCACGTTGAGGGCGTTGATGGCGCAAGCCAGCGTCCGGAGCTCGTGCATGCGCTCGAGGCCGTCCTCGCCGAGGTACGCAGCAGCGTACGAGACTGGCAGCCGATGCGCGCCCGGGTGCGCGACGTCATCAGCGCGTTGAAGACGACACCGCCGCCGCTTGCGGCCGACGAGATTGCCGAGGCCATTGAATTTCTCAAATGGATCGCTGACGACAATTTTACTTTTTTCGGCGCGCGGGATTACGTTTTCACCAGGCAGGATATTCTCGCGCCGGTATTTGACACCGGGCTCGGCCTCCTTCGCTCGCCCGATCTGCCGTCCTTGCAACGCTGGAATGAGCCGCTCACTGTTAGCCCGGATATTCTCGCGTTTCTTGAGCAGCCGACCCTTCTCATCGTGACCAAATCGAGCACGCGTTCGCGCGTGCATCGGCGCGTACACCTCGACTATATCGGCGTGAAGCGGTTCGATGGTGCCGGCAGGCTCGTTGGCGAACACCGCTTCTGCGGCCTTTTCACCTCGACCGCCTACACCCAGTCGGGACGGACAATTCCTTACCTGCGCCGCAAGACCGACGGCATCATTCGCCGTGCCGGGTTCGATCCGGCCAGCCACTCCGGCAAAGCACTGGTCAACGTGCTCGAGACTTATCCGCGGGACGAGTTATTTCAGATCGACGAGGATTCGCTCTACCAGCTCGCCCTTGACATCCTTCATCTTGACGAGCGGCCACGCGTGCGGGTGCTGCCGCGGCGCGACCTGTTCGACCGCTATGTGTCAGTGCTGGTCTACATTCCGCGCGATCGCTTCAGCGGGCAAGTCAGAGCGGCCATCGGCAAATATTTGACTGCGGCCTTCAGGGGGCGGTTGAGCGGCTATTACCCGTTCTTTCCGGAGAGTCCGCTGGTGCGCGTTCAATACATCGTCGCGCGCGCCGATGATCCATTGGCAAATCCCGACCGTGAATCGCTTGACCGCGGCGTCGAAGCGATCGTTCGCAGCTGGACCGAGGCTCTGCGCGACGCGCTTGCTGCGGCTGCGGACTACGATCGTGCGCGCGCCTTGTTCGGGCGCTATCGCGACGCTTTTTCAATCGACTACCGCGAAATCTATACCCCGGCGAACGCCGTGGCCGACATCCGCGGACTGGAAAATCTCACCGCACAGCGGCCGCTGAACGTCGTGTTCTATCGTCCGCAAGGCGCTGCGCCGGCGCGACTTGGCTTGAAGGTTTTCAGCCAGAGCCGGCCGATTTCCTTGTCGGAGCGGGTGCCGGTCCTGGAAAACATGGGTTTCCGCGTCGTCGACGAGCGCACCTATCACATCCGGCCGGCGGATGGCGCGGAAGTCTGGTTTCACGATATGGAGCTTGAAAACGCGTCCGGCCAGCCGATCGATCTGTCGGCGTCTGAAAGCCGGCTGCAGGCCTGTTTCCTCGTCGTCATGGGTCGGGCCGCCGAGAGCGATGGCTATAACGGATTGGTGCTCGCGGCGGGGCTGGGCTGGCGCGAGGTCGCCCTGATCCGGACGATTTCGCGCTTCCTGCGGCAAATCCGCATTGCTTACTCGCAGGACTATATGTGGACGACGCTGCGCAACCACGCGGCCGTCGCCGCGCAAATTGTCCAGTTGTTCCGGGCGCGGTTCGATCCGCATCTGCCTTTATCGCCGGAAGAACGCATCAAGCGCGTGGGCGAAATTTTGTCCGTGATCGAGACCGCGCTGCAAACAATCGAGAGCCTCGATGAAGATCGCATCATCCGCCATTTCGTGAATGCGATCACTGCGGCGGTGCGGACCAACTATTTCCAGCTTGGCCGCGACGGCCGTGCCAAGGAGCTCATTGCGATTAAGTTTGCCAGTCGTAAGCTCGACGCTGTCCCGGCGCCGCGTCCGCTTTATGAGGTGTTTCTTTACTCGCCGCGGCTCGAAGCCGTGCATCTACGTTTCGGCAAAGTAGCGCGCGGCGGAATACGCTGGTCGGACCGGCCGCAGGATTTCCGCACCGAGGTTCTGGGCCTGGTAAAGGCGCAAAACGTCAAGAACGCGGTGATCGTGCCGATAGGCGCCAAGGGCGGCTTTGTGCCAAAGCGCTTGCCGGCTGGTGGCCCGCGTGAGGCCGTTCAGGCCGAGGGTGTCGCGACCTATCGGTCGTTTATTTCAACGCTGCTCGATATCACCGACAATATCGGAAAGGGATCGACCGGCGTGATCCCGCCGGCGGATCTCGTTCGCTACGATGGCGACGATCCATACCTCGTGGTTGCCGCGGACAAGGGCACCGCCACATTCTCCGATATCGCCAACGAACTGGCGATTGCGCATGATTTCTGGCTCGGCGATGCCTTCGCCTCGGGCGGCTCGGCCGGTTACGACCACAAGAAGATCGGCATAACCGCGCGCGGCGCGTGGGAGGCAGTGAAACGGCACTTCCGCGAAATGGATATCGACGTCGCGACAACGCCAATTACCGTGGTCGGCGTCGGCGACATGTCCGGCGACGTCTTCGGCAACGGCATGTTGCGTGAGAAGACGATCAAACTCGTCGCCGCGTTCGATCATCGCGACATTTTCATCGATCCGGATCCGGACCCGGCGCGGAGTTTTGCCGAACGCAAGCGGCTGTTCGATCTGCCGCGTTCAAGCTGGCAAGATTTCGACAGGTCGGTCATTTCCACGGGCGGTGGCGTGTTCGCACGCGCCGCCAAAGACATCAAGCTCACACCGCAAGCGCAACAATTGTTCGGTATTGGCGAACATGTCACGCCGAACGATCTTGTTCGCGCCATCCTCAAAGCGCGGGTTGATCTGATCTTCTTCGGCGGCATTGGCACCTATGTCCGCGCTTCTGACGAACCGGACGAGGCGGCGGGGGACCGCGCCAATGATGGAGTTCGGGTTGCCGGCAAGGATTTGCGCTGCAAGGTAATCGGCGAGGGCGCCAATCTCGCCATGACGCAGCGCAGCCGTATCGAAGCGGCATTCCATGGCATCAAGCTCAACAGCGATGCCATCGACAATTCCGCCGGCGTGAACACCTCCGACATGGAAGTCAATACCAAAATCGCGCTGAGCATACCGGTGCGCGACGGACGGCTGACGATGGGCGGCCGCAATGCGTTGCTGGCGCAGATGACCGACGAGGTTGCCGGGCTGGTTTTGCGCAACAACTATTTGCAAACACTGGCGCTGTCGCTGGCGGAGCGGCGCGGGATGGAAGACTTTGGTTTTCTCCAGCGGCTCATTCAGCTCTTGGAAACACGCGGTATGCTCGATCGCGCGCTCGAATATCTGCCCGACGACATGACGCTGGAGGAGCGCCGTCGCCGCCTGCAGCCCTTCACGCGCCCCGAACTGGCGGTGCTGCTCGCCTATGCAAAGCTAAGCCTCTACGAAGATCTGCTCGAATCGTCGGTGCCGGACGATCGCTATTTGGCGCGCGAACTGGGGCGATATTTCCCCAAACCGATTACTACAAATTATCCCGAAGCGCTGGAGCATCATCGTCTGCGCCGCGAAATCGTCGCCACCCAACTGGCCAATTCGATGATCAATCGCGGTGGTCCGTCGCTGATTGTGCGGATCGCCGACCAGACCGGCGCCTCGTCGGCGGCTATCGCCGCGGCTTTTGCCGCCACGCGAGATAGCTATGAGCTAACTGCGCTGAACGGCGCGATCGATGGGCTGGACAACAAAGTTTCGGGAAAGTTGCAACTCGGCCTTTACACTGAATTGCAGAATCTTTTGCTCGACCGCGTGGTCTGGTTTCTACGCACCGTCGATTTTTCCAAAGGCCTGGCCGAAGTCGTAACGCACTACCATGACGGCATCGCCGCGCTTGCCGCAGCGCTGGATGAGGTACTGACGGGGGACCTGTCCCAGGATCTGGCGCAGGATCTGGGCGCGGCGCGCACCGCGCGCCGGCAGGAACTCGTGGCCGCGAATGTGCCGGCAGAGCTTGCCGGTCGCATTGCCGATCTTCGCGCGCTTATCGCGGCGCCAGATATCGTGCTGGTAGCTGACCGCACTGGCTATCCGGTGGGTAGGGTGGCGGCCACCTATTTCGCGGTCGCGGCCTTGTTTGGGGTCCATCGCCTGACCGCTGCGGAGATCGCGGCGGCCGATTACTTCGACCGTCTCGCGCTTGATCGTGCGCGGGACGCGATCGGAGATGCCGAGCGGAAACTGACCGCCGCGATCCTTGCCGAGGGGGCGTGGGGCAGTGAGGCGGTCGCGGCATGGTCGGCCAAGCGCAAAGCCGAAGTCGAACGGGTCAAATTGGCGATTGGCGAAATGGTTGCTTCCGGCCTTACCGTGTCGAAGTTGGCGGTTGCGGCAAGCATGCTGGACGACTTGGCGCGTGGGCGCGGGGTTGAGTTGTCGCCTGCATAAGCAGGCATGGAGCTACGCGCGAATGCGAAAAGCGCCGCCAAGCACTGAAGGAAAGACCCACAAAAGAAAGACCCCAAGCAAATTACGCGCTTGGGGTCCGTAAGTTGTTGCCTCAACTCAGGCTTATCTGACCGGGCGACGGGGTGTCGGGGGATGGGGAGCCGCCCAGTCGGCCTTGATGGGCGGAAAATAGTCTCCGCCAGCATGAATACAATGCGGATCACGGTTTAGTGTTACCTGCTGCGTCAAAAAGCGCGGGGGCGTGAGGTAGTTCCTAGGCTTTGGGCTATCCGCCAGGCTCGGCTAAGCGTCAGGCCTTGCGAAGGTCAGGCCTGCTTAAGGCAAGGCACATCCGGCAAACCATAGCGGTGCAGATCGGCGCCGTGGGCATCGAGCCAAGCCCTGGCCATCTGATGGTCTAGAATCAGCCGGTTCACCACGCGCCAGAACCGTGCCGAATGGTTCATTTCGACGAGATGCGCCACCTCGTGGGCGGCGAGGTACTCAAGCACGTGGCTTGGCGCCAGAATGAGCCGCCACGAAAACGACAGCACGCCGGTTGTCGAACAAGAGCCCCAGCGGCTCGACTGATCGCGCACGCTGACGTGATCGATCGCGAGCCCGAGATCCCGCGCGAAGCGTCGGCTGGCGGCCTCAAGGTCGCGCTTGGCTTCGCGGCGCAGAAAATCGGCCACCCGGCGGTTGAGGTGCGGCACGTGACCGGCAACGCATAAAAGCCGCCCGGCATTGCCGTCACTTTCGGTCCAGACGGTCCCGCGCGCCCCTTTCCGGTGGGTGATCC
>JBASAH010000473.1:0-23572 GCA_049650505.1 Xanthobacteraceae bacterium | reverse complement strand
GTTGACGTCGGCATCGGCGCCGCCGCTGCCAGGCGCGACCATGCCGGGCATATCCGCCGCATGCGCGAGGGCCGTCCGCAGGTCATGCTCAAGCTCGCCATTTCCGCAGACGGCAAGGCGGCAGGTGCTGGGCGGCGGCGCGTAATGATCACCGGCGATGTCGTCCGCAACCGGGTACATCTTCTGCGCGCGCACAGCGACGCTATCATGATCGGCAGCGGCACGGCCTTGGCGGACGATCCGGTTTTGACCTGTCGTTTGCCGGGTATGCTCAACATGTCGCCAACGCGCGTGGTCCTGGATAGCACGCTTCGCTTGCCGATCCGCTCACGTCTTGTGCAGACGGCCCGCGATACGCCGCTTTGGGTCATTGCCGCCGAGCATGCGCCGCCCGCATCGGAAGTGTCGCTGCGGGAGCACGGCGTTGAAGTGGCTCGAACGGCCGAGCAAAATGGCCGGCTCAATCTGACCGCTGTGCTGAAACTTCTGGCAGCACGCGGCATCACGCGTCTGATGGTCGAGGGCGGCCCGACGCTTGCCTCGGCTTTCATCGCAGCCGATCTGGTCGACGAGGCTTTGTTGTTCCATTCTCCGACCCGAGTAGGCGATGACGGATTGGCGGCGCTCGAGCCGCGCGTGGGAACCAAGCTTGATCAACACCTCAAATGTAATTCCAGCGAGCAAGTTGGGCCGGATCGCCAGGAGTACTACGAGCGCGAGTCTTTAGCCGATGTTTAGCGGGATCGTCAGCGGGTTAGGCGAAGTTCTTGACGTCGAAGAGAAGTCCGACGGCTTACGCAGGCTGAACATCGGCTGCGACGACGATCCCGATTCGATCGCGGTCGGTGCCTCAATCGCCTGTTCGGGCATTTGCCTTACGGTTGTGGAGTGCGGCACCGCGAGCGGTCGGCCGTTCTTCGCCGTTGATACCGCGGCCGAAACGCTGCGGTTGACGACTGCCAGCGATTGGCGGCGCGGCACGCGCATCAACCTGGAACGCTCGCTTCGGCTTGGCGACGAGCTCGGAGGACATCTGGTCAGTGGCCACGTTGACGGGATTGCCGAACTCGTAACCCGCGACGATTTTCTCGACAGCGCCTCGTTGACCTTGCGCGTACCGAACGGGCTATCGCGGTTTATTGCGCCAAAGGGTTCGGTCGCGCTCGACGGGGTCTCCTTAACCGTCAATAAGGTCGCGGGCGAGACGTTCTCGGTGCTGGTGATCCCGCATACCCTGCAGGTCACCACATTCGGCGCCCTCCAACCTGGTGCGGGGCTTAATTTCGAAGTCGATCAGCTGGCGCGGTATGTAGCGAGACTGTTGGAAAGTCTGCCGCGCTAGAGTTTTAAGCATGATCTTTTTCGACCTGGCTTCGCTCGCCGAAGCATCGAACGAAAGTGCGAACGGCTGCTGAGGGCTTCGCGCAGGCGGGAAACCGGTTGGCACTTTGCGGCATCATGCTTTAGGACGCGCTTGTGAGCGCCTGCCGGTCTTGGTACGACCTCGCCCGGATCCGATGCCGGTGAGCCGAAATCGTTCGGCGCAAACCGTGCTCAAACAAGCCGGAGCGCAGGCATGGCTAGAGCGCGGCGAGGCGACCGTGAGAAAACAAGCGGCAAAAGCGCGCGGATTCTCATCGTCGAAGCGCGCTTTTATGACGACATTGCCGACGCGCTGCTGGCAGGCGCCATGAAAGTCTTGAAAGAGGCGGGGGCCCAATTCGATTGCCTTACCGTGCCGGGCTCACTCGAAATCCCGTGCGCGATTGTAATTGGGCTCGATGCGGCGCAGCGGCGCCGGCGCGCTTATGACGGCGTCGTCGCGCTAGGCTGCGTCATTCGCGGCGATACCATCCACTTTGACATCGTTGCGCATCAATCCGCTCGCGGATTGATGGATCTTTCTGTGGCGCGCCAAATGCCGATCGGCAATGGAATTATTACTGTAGATACCGAAGAGCAGGCCTGGCTGCGAGCGCGCCCCGAGGAGCAGGACAAGGGCGGCGATGCCGCGCGCGCTGCGCTCGCGATGGTCAGTCTAAAACGGCAGATCGGGAGGTGGTCAGATGGCCGGCCCTGAAATGCCCGATGCTTCAGGTCGCGGCGACAACGAAGCGCGCAAGGCGAACCAACGCGGCGCCGCACGGCTCGCAGCGGTGCAGGCGCTTTATCAGATGGATCTTGCCGGCACCGGGTTGAACGAGATCTTGGCCGAGTTTGAAAGTCACTGGCTCGGCGGCGAACTGGAAGGCGTGCAATATCGCCCGGCGGAATCCGCCTACTTCCGCGACATCGTCGGCGGTGTGGTGCGCGAGCAAAGCCGCCTCGATCCACAAATCGACGCGGCGCTGGCGCGCGGCTGGCCGCTTAAGCGCATCGAAATGGTGCTTCGGGCGGTACTCCGCGCCGGCGCCTATGAGCTCGCCTGCCGCAGCGACGTGCCCGCGCGCGTGGTAACCTCCGAATATGTCGACGTAGCCAGTGCTTTTGTGGATAAGGAAGAGACCGGCATGATCAATGCGGTGCTCGACCAACTCGCCCATCAGCTTCGTGCGGGCGAATTCGCCGGCAGATAGCGGAGCCGCGATATGCCCTCCGGCGAAGATGATTCTGCAAATGAAACCTCAGGCGAGGAGCGGCTCATTGGCCGACATTTTCGCCCTCTCGCCACTACGCCGGGTGCATTCGCGCTGGGCGACGATGCGGCTGTCCTCACTCCGCCACCCGGTTGCGATTTGGTTTTGAGCGCCGACGGCGTGATTGCCGGCGTGCATTTTCTCGCCGAAGATCCTCCGGACAGCATCGCGCGCAAGGCACTGCGGATGAATCTGTCGGATCTCGCCGCCAAGGGTGCAACCCCGGTAGGATTTTTATTGTCAATTGCGTTGCCCGCGGAGACCCGGGAGTCGTGGGTTGCCGCTTTTGCCGCGGGTCTTGGCCGGGATATTGAGCACTATGCTTGTCCGCTCCTCGGCGGCGACACCGATCGCACGCCAGGACCGCTTTCGGTTTCCATTGCCGCTTTCGGCACGGTGCCGCATGGCGGCATGGTCCGTCGTGCGACTGCCAAGCCGGGCAACGTCATCGCCGTTACCGGGACGATCGGCGATGCTGCGCTTGGCGTGCTGCTGCATCGAGACGCAAGCTTGGTCGAGCGATGGCGGCTCTCAGCTGCTTCGCGAGCTCATCTGCGCGATCGATATCTCCTGCCGCAGCCGCGCAACGTGCTCGCCGACGCCGTTCGAAATAATGCATCGGCGGCGATGGACGTGTCCGATGGATTGATCGGCGACTTGGCCAAGCTATGCCGGGCGTCCGGCGTTGCAGCCGAAATCGACGTTGCGAGCGTGCCGCTATCGGACGCGGCTCGCGGTGCGCTTTCGGCGGATGCCAAACTCATCGAGCGAATTCTTACGGGCGGTGACGATTACGAAATTCTGGCGACGCTCTCCCCGGCCAATTTCAGCGCTTTTCGCGCCGCCGCGGCAGAAGGTGGCGTCGCAGTCACCCAGATTGGCGAAGTTGCGAGCGGGCAGGGGGTCCTTTTCCGGCGTGACGGCGAAGTGCTCTCGTTCGCACAAACGGCGTATACTCACTTTTGATCGGGTGCCGATTGATGCGCTGACGCCAGGGAGACTAATGGCATGGCTAGAGCAAAACATAAGTCAAAGCACGCCCGGAAACCTCAAGGCGCCGCATTAAAAACAGGCGCGCGTAAGGGCAACCGCCGATCAGCCAGCAAAGCTGCGCGAGGGGCCAACAGATCGACCAGAGCCCGAGCGAGGGCGAAGTCCCACCCGCCCAAGCAAGCCCGGACTAAGCATACCTTCGTTGCCGTTCATCATCGGCCGGACGCGTTCGAACAAGGGCTGCGACGCTACGCGCAATATCGCGACCTTGGAATTGCCGGTGCGACCAACGGTATGGTGCGCGCACACGTGATTAAAATGGTTCCACCGTGCGATCCGGCGGAAGTCTCGAAGCGGCATTTCCACGAGGTCGATTTTCAAATGGTGTATGTCCTCAAGGGCTGGATCAAAGGTGAGTATGAAGACGCTGGCGTGGTCACCATGCACGAGGGGTCGTGCTGGCTGCAGCCGCCGAAGATCAAGCATGCCGTGCTCGATTATTCCGATGATTGCGAACTGCTCGAAATCATCATGCCGGCAGACTTTGAGACCGTGGAACTGGAGTAATTTAATCAGCCTGGTTCGGCTGTTTTCGGCCTAACCACAATGACATCATCGGGCCCGATGCAGGATCCCTCCATACTCGCCGAGCTTGAGCGCAAAGTCTTATGGCTCGCGACCTGGACAATCCACCACGCCAATCATCTTCGTGACAACGCCGACGGGCTAAAAGTCGGTGGTCACCAGGCATCGTCGGCCTCGCTCGCGACGATTATGACCGCGCTTTATTTCCATACTTTGCGGCCGCAGGATCGTGTCGCGGTCAAACCGCATGCCTCGCCGAATTTTCACGCGATCCAATATCTGCTCGGCCGCCAGACACGCGAGAAGCTCGAAAACTTCCGGGGCTATAAAGGCGCGCAGTCTTATCCGTCGCGCACCAAAGATATCGACGACGTCGATTTTTCGACTGGCTCCGTCGGTCTTGGCGTTGCGCAGACCCTGTTTTCGGCGTTGGCGCAGGATTATGTGCGCGCCCACGGCTGGGGTCTCGATCGGCCAGAAGGCCGCATGATCGCCCTTCTGGGAGATGCCGAGCTCGACGAGGGCAATATTTTCGAAGCCATGCTCGAGGGCTGGAAACAGGGCCTGCGCAATTGCTGGTGGATCGTCGATTACAACAGGCAGAGCCTCGACGCTGTGGTCCGGGAAGGTTTGTGGGAGCGCTATCAAAACCTGTTCCGCAATTTCGGCTGGGACGTGGTGCTTCTCAAATACGGCACGCTCCAGCAAGCCGCGTTTGCCGAGCCCGGTGGCGAAGTCTTGCGGCGCTGGATCGATAATTGCCCGAACCAGCTCTATTCGGCTCTGGTCTTTCAAGGCGGCGCAGCATGGCGCAAGCGGCTCAATGACGAGATCGGCGATCAGGGACAGGCAACCGCACTGCTCGAACGCCGCAGCGACGAAGAGCTGGCGCGGCTGATGAACAATCTCGGCGGCCATGACCTGGGCTCGATCATTGCCGCGTTCGATGTGGTCGATCACGACCGGCCGGTTTGCTTCATCGCCTATACGATCAAAGGCTATGGCCTGCCCTTCGCCGGGCACAAGGATAACCACGCCGGCCTGATGACGCCTGCACAAATGGAGATATTTCGAAAGTCAATGAATATACGGCCCGGCGAGGAATGGTCGCGCTTCGAAGGGCTCGCGCATTCCGCGGCAGAGATTGAGGCCTTCCTTGATCGTGTACCGTTCGCAAGCGGCGGCAACCGCAGTCTGCAAGCCGGGCGCATCGCCGTGCCGGACGATCTGCCGATAACCATCCAGCCGCAGACGTCTACTCAGCTCGGCTTCGGCGCCTTGCTCAATGAGCTTGGTCGCAGCGACACGCCGCTCGCTGCGCGCATCGTTACCGCCTCTCCCGACGTTACGGTTTCGACGAGTTTGGGACCATGGGTCAATCGCCGAGGGTTGTTTGCCCGCGAGACTTTGGCGGACACATTTAAGAGCGAGCGCATCCCATCCACCTTCAATTGGGAATTCTCGCCGAAGGGCCAGCACATCGAGCTTGGCATTGCGGAGATGAACCTATTTTGCGCGCTCTCCGCGCTGGGCCTTTCGCACGCTATCAATGGCGAGCGGCTATTGCCTATCGGCACCTTGTACGATCCGTTCATCGCCCGCGGCCTCGATGCGCTGAACTATGCCTGCTACCAGGACGCGCGTTTCATCCTGGTCGCGACGCCTTCGGGGGTAACCCTGGCGCCGGAGGGCGGTGCCCATCAATCGATCGCGGAGCCGCTGATCGGAATAGCGCAGGATGGACTCGCCGCGTTTGAGCCAGCCTTCGTCGACGAACTCGCCGTTATTGTCGCCTTCGCCTTAGATTACATTCAGCGCGAAGGCAGCGGCGAAGCCTCGGAACGCAACTGGCTGCGGGACGAAACTGGCGGTTCTGTCTATCTGCGGTTGTCGACCCGGCCGATTGAGCAGATCAAGCGCGAGATGACGCCGACGTTGCGGCAGGCGATCGTCGATGGCGCTTATTGGCTGCGTCCGCCGGGGCCGAACTGCCAGCTCGTGGTGGCCTATACCGGCGCGGTCGCGCCCGAAGCGATTCAGGCCGTCGGCCTGATGGCTGAGGATCGCCGCGACATCGGCTTGTTGGCGATAACTTCTGCCGACCGCCTTAATGCCGGCTGGACTGCGGCGTGCCGGGCACGCGAGCGCGGCGTTATTCATGCGCGCTCGCACATCGAGCGGTTATTTGCCGGCTTGCCACGGCATTGCGGCATGGTCACGGTGCTCGACGGCCACCCCGCGACACTGGCATGGCTTGGTGCGGTCAATGGTCACCGAGTCCGTCCGCTCGGTGTGGAGCATTTCGGGCAGGCCGGCTCTATCGGCGAGCTCTATCGGCACTATGGGATCGACGCCAATGCCATCATTGCCGCTGCGCAGGTGATCGCGCCGGGACGTCCGATCCGCTATCTCGGCGCTGCATAATCAAGGCAAGCAGGCAGACCGCCGCCGTTGCGCGCCGGGGGTAAGTTTGGCAATGTCCGCGCCGATTTGCGCCGTCCGCGTACCCATTGTATGCGAGGCGCCTTCCTTGCCGGCTTGACGCCGGCCCTTCCAATACCGGGGGCCTAGCATGGCGACGACTTTGTGGCTCATTGTTCTGTGCGGCGTGCTGGCGATTGTGTACGCTATTTGGGCCACGCGCTCGGTGCTGCAGGCAGACGCCGGAAGCGCCCGGATGCAGGAAATATCGGCCGCGGTGCGCGAAGGCGCGCAGGCCTATCTCAAGCGCCAATATTCGACCATTGCGCTGGTCGGCGTCGTGATCTTCTTCATCGTCGGCTATTTTCTCGGCTGGCTCGTTGCCGTTGGCTTTGCGGTCGGCGCCGTTCTGTCCGGTTCTGCCGGCTTTATCGGCATGAACGTCTCGGTGCGCGCCAATGTGCGCACCGCGCAAGCCGCGATCGGCTCGCTGGCCGGTGGGCTTGAAATTGCGTTTCGCGCCGGCGCGATTACCGGACTTCTGGTGGCTGGGCTCGCCCTTCTCGGCGTCACGCTCTATTTCGGCTTTCTTACCGGCACCTTGCACATGGCCGTGAATGACCGCGAGGTGATCGACTCGCTTGTTGCGCTGGGTTTCGGCGCATCGCTGATCTCGATCTTTGCCCGGCTTGGCGGCGGCATTTTCACCAAGGGTGCGGATGTCGGCGGCGATCTCGTTGGCAAAGTCGAGGCTGGGATTCCCGAGGACGATCCGCGCAATCCGGCAACGATCGCCGACAATGTCGGCGATAATGTCGGCGACTGCGCGGGCATGGCTGCCGACCTTTTTGAGACCTATGCCGTGACCACGGTCGCAACGATGATTCTTGCCGCAATCTTCTTCAGTCGCGCTGGCGGCGATGTCTTGACGCACATGATGACGTTTCCGCTGGCGATCGGCGGCGCTTGCATCGTCGCGTCGATCATCGGCACATTTTTCGTCAAGCTCGGTCCCAGCCAATCGATCATGGGTGCGCTGTACAAGGGCATGATCGCGACCGCGGTTTTTTCGCTGATCGGGATTGCCATCGTCACCTATACGCTTATCGGTTTTGGGCCGCTGCCCGGCACCAATTACTCGGGTCAGACACTGTTCGTCTGCGGCATCGTAGGCCTTGCCGTTACGGGCCTCATCATCTGGATCACTGAGTTTTATACCGGCACCAATTTCCGTCCCGTACGATCGATCGCGCTAGCTTCGGTCACCGGGCACGGCACTAACGTCATTCAGGGTCTGGCAGTCTCGCTCGAAGCTACCGCGCTCCCGGCGCTCGTCATCATCGCCGGAATCCTGACCAGTTATAATCTCGCTGGCTTGTTCGGCATCGCCATTGCCGTGACGACCATGCTGGCGCTTGCCGGCATCGTGGTCGCGCTCGACGCTTTCGGCCCGGTGACCGACAATGCCGGCGGCATTGCCGAAATGGCCGGATTGCCGAAAGAAGTGCGTAAATCGACTGACGCGCTGGACGCGGTCGGCAACACGACTAAAGCGGTGACCAAAGGTTATGCGATCGGGTCTGCGGGACTGGGCGCCCTGGTGTTGTTCGCGGCCTACAACGAGGATCTGAAATTCTTCGTGTCCGACGCAGCGGCGCACCCGTATTTCAAAGGCGTGGCGCCGGATTTCTCGCTGAATAATCCTTACGTAGTCGCCGGCCTGTTGTTCGGCGGTTTGCTGCCGTATCTGTTCGGCGCGATGGGCATGACAGCCGTCGGACGGGCCGCCTCGTCGATCGTCGAGGAGGTCCGGCGCCAGTTCCGCGAACGACCTGGCATCATGCAAGGCAGAGACAAGCCCGATTACGGGCGCGCCGTCGATATTCTGACCCGCGCTGCGATCAAGGAAATGATCATCCCGTCGCTATTGCCGGTTTTGTCGCCGATCGTCGGCTATTTTGTCATCTACTTTGTCGCCGGCGGCGGCGCGCAGGGCAAGTCGGCAGCCTTCTCGGCGCTTGGGGCAATGTTGCTTGGCGTCATCGTGACCGGTCTGTTCGTTGCAATATCGATGACATCCGGCGGCGGCGCCTGGGACAATGCGAAAAAATACATCGAAGACGGCCATTACGGGGGCAAGGGGTCCGACGCCCACAAGGCGGCGGTGACCGGGGACACCGTCGGCGATCCCTATAAGGATACAGCGGGACCGGCGGTCAATCCGATGATCAAGATCACTAATATCGTTGCACTATTGCTGCTTGCGGTGCTGGCACACTAATCCTCAGCCGAGGCTGGGGCCCGTTCCGGGATGGCTATTCTGGCGGCCGCGATCAGCTGCCCTTGCCTTGGAGGTTGTGGATGATGGTCGAGATCAAATTCAAATCATTGCCGCTTGTTGGCGTAGTGCGGCTGACGAAGTCGAAAATCTTGCCGTCTTTGTAGCCATATTCGGCAAGCCGCTGGACTTTTCTGTCCCGGTCGAAATACACCGCGATCACCCGCTGATCGGTCACTTTGGTTCGCATGAAGGAAATCGCGCGCTCGGCTTTTTGCGAAATGTAATAGAAAGCCTCGCCGCTGACGGTGGCGACCGTCGAGGGGGTTCCGAGCACCAGCAGCACCTGTTCCTGGGATGCACCGAGCGGAATCTGTTCAAGCGCTCCTTCGGGCAGCACGTAGCCGCGCTGGAAGGTTTCGCCGGCACAGCTTGAAAGCGTCAGCGCAACGGCAAACAAGCAAGCCGCCGTCGCGCTTCGGCACCGGTCACCCCGTTGACTGCCCCGCATCCGTCCCCAACTCCGTGTCCCAAACTTGCGTCCGGCTCGCGCGTGCCGTAACCCCAAAGCTCAAGCTTAGCAAACTACCGACGTTCGGCGGCGCTCAAATCGGCCGCGACGATGCTCGGCAAGCCTATGATCCTCAAGCGTTTTCGCCCAAACCCCGAAGACCGCACCATCCGCGAGCTCTATGGCGCGATCGTGGCGCAGGCCCGCTCTTTGGCATTTTACACCAGCTACGGCGTGCCCGACACGGTGCACGGACGTTTCGACCTGATTGTTCTCCATCTCGTGCTGCTGCTGGCCCACTTGGATCGTGAGGCGGCTTCCGCGCGCGGCATCGGCCAGAAGTTATTCGACCTATTCTGCCAGGATCTTGATGCCAATTTGCGTGAAATGGGCGTCGGTGATCTCGCTGTTCCAAAACGGATGCGGCATTTCGGCGAGGCGTTTTATGGAAGGCAGGTAGCCTATCTCGCCGCGCTCCGTTCGCCTGACGGGCAGGCGCTTGAGAAGACCCTGGCACGCAATATCTTTAACGGGGTGAATGGCGACGGACCGCGCCGACTGGCGCGCTATGCGCGCGTCCTGATGGGTGAGTTTGAGGTCCACGACCGGAGCGCATTGTTGCGCGGCGCCGTTGCCTTTCCCAAAGCGGAGGCCGTTGTCATGCCTGAGCCAAAATCGCGGGATTTTGCCCCGCCCTGGCGGGTTCCCGTCACCGTAGAGGAGGTCGCCGAAAGCGGACAACATTTCGATCTTATCGCCGATGTGCCGGTCCGGGCTGCAGTGGCCAAAGCCGTGGGACTACGCGATCTGCCGCGGTTCGAAGCCAGTTTCGATGTCGCGCGGCGCGGCTCTGGCGGACTGCATGTTACCGGATCGATTTCGGCGACCGTTGGCCAGAATTGTGTGGTCACGCTCGAACCGCTGGCGAACGAGGTTGAAGAAACAATCGATCTTATATTCGAACCGCCGGAGCTTGTTCCTAAAACCGCCGCCCATCCCGAAGGCCGGCGGCATGGCGTGGATTGGAACAACCCCGAACCGCTTATCGGAGGCGGTGTTGATTTGGGCGCGCTCGCGATTGAATTTCTTATTCTGGGACTCGATCCTTATCCGCGCAAACCGGGGGCAGCGTTTGAGCCCCCACAGGACGTCAACCCCGATGAAGGCCCTTTCGCGGCGCTTGGCCGCTTGGCAAAGCGTCAGGAGGGCCACTGAAGGCTCGTTCGCAACGGGTGTTGTGTCCAGCGGTCGAACCGCTATTCTCCCGGCCGGGCACTTTCCAATCAGGCCACCGAGGCCGTGATGGACATTCGCGGACACCGCGCCGCCGGCGCGAGAGCTGTGAACGTCAGAGGGCAAAGATCACTTCAAAATCATGGATTTCCGGCTGTCACTTTGAGTCCAAAATTCGCATGAATGGGGGTCACGACCACTCGCGAATTTCGGCATCGGCACACGCGTGACCGCACGGTCCTTTAATGGCAGACAAAGTCCGTATTGCGCTGGATGCGATGGGAGGAGATCACGGCCCCGCCGTGGTCGTTACCGGAGCGGACCTTGCATTGTCACGCTACCCGGATAGTGAATTCCTGTTCTTCGGTAACTCCTCGCTCATCGGACCGCTGCTTGACGCCAGGGTGGGACTCAAGTCGCGGTCGCGGCTCGTTCACACCGACGTCGCCGTTCGAATGGAAGACAAGCCGAGCCAAGCTTTACGTTACGGGCGCTGGAAATCGTCGATGTGGCTTGCCATCGATGCGGTGAAAAAAGGCGATGCCGATATGGTCGTCTCCGCCGGCAATACCGGCGCGCTGATGGCAATGTCCAAATTCGATCTCAAGACGCTGCCGGGTATCGAGCGGCCGGCGATAGCGGCGCTATGGCCCACTCTGCGAGGCGAGTCGATTGTGCTCGATGTCGGAGCATCGATCGGCGCGGATGCCAATCATCTGGTCGACTTAGCGCTGATGGGCGCCGCCACGGCGCGAATCCTGTTCGGCCTGTCGCGGCCCACGGTGGGGCTCCTGAATATCGGGGTGGAGGAAGCGAAAGGCTTGGAACAAGTACGCGAAGCAGGCCGCATCCTGCGTGACGAGAACTTCGCGGAGCTCGACTACCAAGGCTTCGTCGAGGGCGACGATATCGGGCGCGGCAAGGTCGACGTGGTTGTGACGGAAGGGTTTGCCGGCAATATCGCCTTGAAAACGGCCGAGGGCACTGCCCGGCAGATCGGAGAATATCTGAAGGGCGCGATGAGCCGCTCGCTTAGCGCGCGCATCGGTTATTTGTTCGCGCGATCGGCCTTTGCGCAATTGCGCCAGCGCATGGATCCGCGCCGCGCCAACGGCGGGGTTTTTCTGGGCCTCAACGGCATCGTCATCAAAAGCCACGGGGGCACTGACGCCGAAGGCTTCGCCGCAGCGATCGAGCTTGGCTATGGCGTCGTCCGCGACGAGCTTTTGGCGAAAATACGCGTTGCGCTCAGTCACCACACCAAATCCCACGATATCGGCCAAATTGCTGGCGGAGCGGCTTCGTGACTGCGGTTCGCTCGGTAATGCTCGGCTGCGGGAGCTATTTACCCAATCACATCCTCACGAACGAGGATCTCGCCCGCAAAGTCGATACCTCGGATGATTGGATCGTCCAGCGCACCGGCATTCACGAGCGCCGGATCGCGGCGCCGGGCGAGCATACATCCCACATGGCGATACGCGCTGCGCAAGCGGCATTGACGCACGCGCATGTCGACGCCCAATCGATCGATTTGATCGTGCTCGCGACATCGACGCCCGATAATACGTTTCCCGCAAGCGCCGTTTCGGTCCAGGCGGGGCTCGGCATTACTCACGGCGCCGCGTTTGACTTGCAGGCGGTGTGTTCGGGCTTTGTTTACGGCCTGGCGACGGCAGACTCGCTTCTTAAATCCGGCGGCTTCTCGCGGGCCTTGGTAATCGGCGCGGAGACTTTTTCGCGAATTCTCGACTGGACCGACCGCAACACTTGCGTGCTTTTCGGCGACGGCGCCGGTGCTGTGGTGCTCGACGCACAGCAACAGCCAGGAACACCTAAGGATCGAGGGGTACTCACGGTCCGGCTGCGCTCGGACGGCCGCTATAAATCGAAACTCTATGTGGACGGCGGCCCGTCGGCGACCGGCACTGTAGGACATCTGCGTATGGAGGGTCGCGAGGTGTTTCGCCACGCCATAGCAATGATCACCGATGTGGTGGAAGACGCGTTCAAGACCACCGGTTACACCGCCGCAGACGTAGATTGGTTCATTCCGCATCAGGCGAACAAGCGAATCATCGACGGTTCTGCGCACAAGCTCGGCATCGCGCCAGGAAAGATCGTGACCACGGTCGATCGCCACGGCAACACTTCAGCGGCGTCGATCCCGCTTGCACTCGCTGACGCAGTTGCCGACCGGCGCATCAAGCGGGGCGATCTGTTGTTGTTCGAAGCGATGGGCGGCGGCTTCACCTGGGGTGCCGCACTGGTGCGCTGGTAGCTCCTGCCGGTATGGCGCTAGGGTACCGACGCCTAAAAGAACTGCCCCGAAGCCCCGTTGACCGTGCCCCGACAAGCTAATATCGTTGATAATTCAGCACGATATGCTGATCGGGCAATTGCTCGATCCACGGTGCTCGGGGCTGGCGATGACGGGAAAGACGGTCACACGTGCCGATTTGTGTGAGGCGGTCTATCAGAAAGTTGGACTGTCACGCACCGAATCTGCAACACTTGTCGAACTGGTGCTCAAAGAAATCACCGATTGTCTGGAACGCGGCGAAACCGTGAAGCTGTCCTCATTCGGCTCATTTGTTGTGCGCAAAAAAGGCCAGCGCATCGGACGCAATCCCAAAACTGGCAAGGAAGTTCCTATTTCGCCGCGCCGCGTCATGGTGTTCAAGCCGTCGGCTATCCTCAAACAGCGCATTAATTCTGAAACGACTGGCGCGGAGGCGCAGTGAGCGCGACGATGGCGATTGTCGAAAAAGCGCCGGATGCGTTCCGCACTATCAGCGAAGTTGCCGATGAAATCGACGTGCCGCAGCACGTGCTGCGTTTTTGGGAAAGCCGTTTCTCGCAAATACGGCCGATGAAGCGTGGCGGCGGTCGCCGTTATTATCGGCCCGATGATGTCGATCTGTTGCGCGGCATCCGCCATCTGCTTTACGGCGAGGGTTACACCATTCGCGGCGTTCAGCGCATTTTACGGGAGCAGGGCGCCGCCTTCGTGCAGAATATCTGGCGCGCCGGAGCTGAACCCGCACCGCCGCTCCTTGAAGAGGACGCGGAAGATGCCGGACCGGGGGCGGGAGGTGATCGCCCCGAGCCGGGCTTGTTTTCGTTTTCCGAACGGGGCGACGACGACACCGAGACGGGCAAGGCGGATCAAGCGGCAGAAGAAGCGGCGCGGCGCGTCGGCGCGGAAAATCGGCGCAAGCTGGAAGTGGCTCTCGGCGAACTGCTCGCTTGCCGCCGGATAATCGACAGCGCGCTTGGGCAGAACTAAGCTGCTCTTTATCACTGTCGCGCACGCCTGACATTTCGACGCGCCAACCCTTGTCTCACACGGGCAGCCAAGAGAGACTGTCTGCAGAGTGAGCTGTCAAGATCGAAGCGTCGACCTCCAGAAGTTCGATCGCGCGCCGCGCCGGAGACCTGCATGATTCGAAAATTCCACGTTTTATACGTTGGCCAAATCGAACTTGAAAATATCGGTTTGAATGGCACCCCGGCGAATGAGCGGCGCTATTCCGACGAACGCCTGCGCGAGGCGTTTTTCACAGCCCGCGACGTTGCGCGGCTGATGGACGAACTCGGTTTCGATGTGTTGTGGACCGCCGAGCACCATTTTCAACGTGAGGGCTACGAAGTCTTTCCTAACCTCATTCAGCTCGGTCTCTGGCTTGCTACTCAGACCAAGCGCCTGAAATTCGGTTGCGCTTTTAACGTCCTACCGATGTGGCATCCGATCAGGCTGGCGGAAGACTACGCGATGGCCGACGCTGTCACCGACGGCCGCATCATTATGGGCGTCGGCCGCGGTTATCACACGCGCGAGGTCGAAACCTTCGGCGCGCCACTGCTCGATGCGGAGAAAAATCGTGAGCTGTTCGAAGAACAACTTCAGCTGCTGCTCGCGTGCTTCAACGAACAGTCATTCCATTTCAAGGGCAAGTACTACGAGTGTCCGCCGCCGGTCGATTATCGGGGCTACCAGCTCAAGGATATTACGATGGTGCCGCGGCCAAAGCATCTGCCGGTCGAGATTTGGATGCCGATCGCGAGCGGTAAGACCATTGAGCTCATGGCGCAATACGGTCTCAAAGCCATGGTCACGCTTAACGGCGAAAAAATCTTGGATGATGTTGTCCGCGCTTACCATGCCGCCTGTCAAAAGCGCGGCCAAAATAAGCAACTCGGCGAGGACATGATCTGGGGCGCTGGCGTCTATCTGGCTGACAGCCGCGAAGAGGCGGTACGGCGGCTCGAGCCCGCGCATGATGAGCGATTCAAATGGTTCGCGCCATTTGGCTTCGTGCGCTATGCGGACGAGCAGGGGCGCACCTGGGGTTCGCCCGGCGCACCCGCCCGCACGCCTTCACTGCGGGATGGAGTTGCGCAGAAGGCGTGGTTTTGCGGCACGCCAGCCGAAGTGATCGACGGGATCAAATCAATTGAAGCCAAATATTCCGGGCTTGACAGCTTCATGATCCATTGGGCCGAAGGACTGTCGCCGGCGGAATTTAAGGACCAGCTCCGCTGGTTCGCCAAAGACGTCATGCCGGCATTCAAACGCGCTTAGATATTGCGGCGATGAGGTGTGACTAATTCGATGACTCAGGGAGGACTGCGCCCATGACCGGATTGCTCGACGGACACCTCGCCGTGGTCACCGGAAGCGGCTCGGGGATAGGCCGCGCTATCGCGTCGGGTTATGCGAAGCAGGGAGCGCAAGTTGTCGCTCTTGATATCGACGGCGATTCAGCGGCCGAGACGGCCAAGACGATCAGTCGCGCCGGCGGTAAAGCGCATAGTTTCACGCTCGACGTCAGAGAGCGGGATCGTTGTCGCGACGTTGCTGCGCAGGTCGAGCTAAAAATCGGTCAGATCTCCATTCTCGTCAACAATGCTGGAATCAACCGCCGCAATGCCTTCACCGCAGAACCGGAAGCGGTGATCGCGGACTGGCAGGACATCCTCGCGATCAACCTCAACGGTGTGTTCAATGTGACCCATGCTTTTCTGGCACAGCTCCGCGCCACCAAAGGTCGGATCATCAATATCGGCTCGATCCAGTCGTTTATGCATGTGCGAACGCCGAACTCGCCCGCTTACACCACCTCGAAGCACGGGGTGCTCGGATTCACGCGTGCGCTTGCGGCGGAGCTCGGCAAAGACGGCGTGCGGGTCAACGCGATCGGGCCTGGCTTCATCGAGACGCCGCTCAATGAAAAGGTGCGAGCCACCAACCCCGATCTCGTGCGGATTTTTCTCGAGCACACGCCGCTCGGTCGAGCGGGCAAGCCCGAGGACATCGTCGGACCGGCGATCTTTTTGGCCTCCGATCTGTCCGGCTTCGTCACCGGCTCCATTGTCATGGCGGACGGCGGTTATCGCGTAGTCTAGTCCAAAATAGTTGACGCAAAACCATAGTTCATTTCATCAACTGATTTTCACGATCTGCTTGCCGAAGTTCTTGCCCTGCAGCAGCCGCAAAAACGCTTCGGGCATGCGCTCAATACCTTCGAGCACATCCTCTTTGAACTGAATCTTTCCCTCGCGCCGCCAGGTGGCGAGGCGCCGCAAAGCTACGTCTCGCCGATGCCACCAGTCGAAAACTAAAAACCCGTGGATGCTGGCGCGGCTTACAATCAAATGGCCCATGAAACGTTCGCCAATGTCGGGCTTGCCAAATTGGCCGGCCAGGGCGATGCGACCGCAAATCACCACACGCGCACCGATGCTCAGATTTCGCATCACCGCGTCATGGATCGGGCCGGCAGTGTTATCGAAGAAAACGTCGACGCCTGTGGGACAGACTTCCTTTACGGCAGCGGTAAGATCGGCGGCCTTGTGATAGTTGACGCCCGCATCGAACCCGATTTCACGACACCATTTTAGTTTACTGTCATCGCCGGCAATCGCCACGGCCCGGCATCCGGCCAATTTGGCGATTTGGCCGACCAGTTGCCCGACCGCTCCCGATGCTGCGGACACGACAACCGTATCGCCGGGCTGCGGCCGGCCGACGTCGAGCAGGCCGAAGTAAGCCGTCATGCCGGGCATGCCCAGCCACGACAGGGAACTTTCAATCGGAGCGAGTTTTGCGTCGATTTTATTTACGCCTGCCGGACCCCCGACGTCAGGGGTCAAGACCGACCATTCCTGCCAACCCATGCTCATCGATTCGGCGATATCGCCGATTTTCCAGCCCCGATGATTGGAAGCCACGACTTCGCCGACGCCGCCACCATGCATCACATCGCCGAGGGCGACACCCTTGGTGTAATTGCTCGCCGGACTCATACGACCGCGCATGTAAGGGTCGACCGAAAGCCACTTTGCTTTGACCAGGATCTGACCGGGGCCGGGATCCGCCACCGACTGCTGATCCATCACCCAATCCTCGGGGACGGGGATACCTTCCGGATAGCGCGCGAGCAGCCAGCGACGGTTGACAAGGTTCTGCATGATCACTCCGCTCTGACGTTGCCGGCAGCGATCACCTTGCGCCATTTTTCGGTTTCCGCAACGACGAGCTTGGCAAAGTCGGAGGTTAAAAGCGACAGTGGCGCGTCCCCGAGCTCAGCAATCCGTTGGGTTATCCTTTTGTCTGCGAAGGCAAGATTGATCGTCTTGTTGAGCTTTTCAACGATCTCGGCCGGTGTGTCGCGCGGCGCGGCAATGCCGACATAGATGCTCGCCTCGTATCCCGGCAAGAACTCCGCCATTGCCGGAACGTCGGGCAGTACCGTAGCACGCGCTGGCGAGGTTACGGCCAGGGCGCGCAGCTTGCCCGCCCTGACATTTTCAATCGTCGAGGCGAACGTGCCGAAATACACCAGAACCTGGCCACCGAGCAGATCAGTGACGGCCGGCCCGCCGCCGCGATAAGGCACATGGACCATATCGACGCCAGTCACGCTTCTAAATAATTCCCAATACATGTGAGGCGCGCTGCCGATTCCAGCCGAAGCCACCGTGACCTTGCCCGGATTGCTCTTGGCATAACCGATCAGCTCAGGAACCGATTTTACCGCGAGCAACGGGTTAACCACCAGCACGCCAGGGCCGCGCGAGATCGTCGCCACGGTCGTGAAATCGCGGAGAACGTTGAAATTGAGATTGCTGTAAAGCGTCGCATTCCACGCATCGGCTGAAGTCGTGAGGAGGAGTGTGTATCCATCTGGCGCCGACTTCGCGACCGTCTCCGCCGCGAGCGTACCGCCAGCGCCCGGCCGGTTCTCGACGAAGAATTGCTGGCCGAGATGCTCCGATAACCATTGGGCGATCAGGCGCGCATAGGTGTCGGTTATGCCGCCCGGCGGAAAGCCGGCGACAATGCGCGCCGGACGTGCCGGATAGGCTTGCGCCCAAGAGATCCGTGAGCCCGTGGCAAGCGCTGCGGCAGCCGCTGTGAGATACAGAAAATCACGGCGGCTCGCTTTCATACTTTTGCCTCGCGCGCTCAAAGGGCCACAAGCTATACAGTTGCCGGCATATTGAGAAGCGCACTTTCGCCTAGGCGCACGCTCGTTATGATGACCTTCACAGCGAGGGAGCGTTGCGCATGGCAAAAATAACGATCGGTCTTGTCGGCTGCGGGTTTGTCGCTGAGTTGCACATGTATGCCTATAAGCGGGTTTACGGAATAGATGCCGAAGTGATGGCTGTTACTGCGCGCGGCGACCACGTTCTTGAGTTCGCCAAGAAGCACAAGATTCGCAAGACCTACCGCGATTTTCGAGATCTGCTCGACGACGCGGACATTGAAGTGATAGACATCTGCACGCCGCCTGCATTGCATGCTTCCATGATCGTCGATGCCGTCCGTGCCGGAAAGCACGTCATTTGCGAAAAACCGTTCGCAGGCTATTTCGGTCGCCCTGGCGATAAAGCGCCGATCGGCAGAAACGTGCCAAAGTCCCTCATGTACGAACGCGTCCTGGAAGAAATGGAAAAGACTTGTGGCGCTGTCGAATCCAGCGGTCGGCTTTTCATGTATGCCGAAGATTGGATCTACGCGCCGGCGGTGACGAAAACGGTCGAAATACTCAATAGCACGAAGGACAAGCTCCTGTTCATGAAAGCCGAGGAGAGTCACAGCGGCTCGCACGCCGCTCATGCCGCGCAGTGGTCGATGACCGGCGGCGGTTCACTGATCCGGATGGGATGTCACCCACTATCAACCGTCCTCTATCTAAAGCAGGTGGAAGCGCGAGCGCGTGGCGAACGGATCGCAGTATCGTCCGTGACCGCGGACACAGGTAACGTCGCCGCTTGCCTGCCGCCGCCAGACCACACTTACATCAAAAGCAACCCGGTCGATGTGGAAGATTGGGGCACGCTCACCCTTACTTTCTCCGATGGGACGAAGAGCACGATCTTTTCCGGCGACATGATCATGGGCGGGGTACGCAATCTTATCGAACTATATACCAGCGGCGGCTCGCTGTTCGCGAATATCACTCCCAACAATCATTTGATGAGCTATCTAACGAACGAAGAAAAACTGGCGAACGTTTATTTCACGGAGAAAGTCGATCGTAAGACCGGCTGGCAATTCATCTGCCTTGAAGAGGAGTGGACGCGAGGTTACTTACAGGAAATACAAGATTTCATGGAGTGTGTCGTCTCCGGGCGGCAGCCGCGCGCTGACCTTGCGCTAGCGCGCGAGACCATCAAGATTCAATACGCCGGTTATTGGTCGGCCGATGAGGGGCGGCGGATTACGCTGTAAAATGCAGCCTTGCCGCGCCAGCGCCCTTTGACGGCATCTTCAATCATCCCGACGATTCCGCGCGGCATGAAGATGATGAATAGGATTAGCAGAATCCCGTAGATCGTGTTGGCTGCGCCGATGAAGTTGGTGCCGAAAGCAACGCGTAGCCCCTCGTTTAAGGAAATCGTCAGGAAAGAGCCCACCGTTGGTCCGAGTGCTGCATAAGTTCCGCCGACAATCGCCGCAAAAACGATCTGCAGCGACACCGCAATTCCTGAGACGGTTTCGGGATTAAGATACATCATGTACTGCCCGTAGATCGCGCCGCCGAGCGCGGTGAGGGCGGCGCTGATGAGCGTCACGCGCAGTTTTTCGCGCACCACATTGATGCCGATGGTTGCCGCGGCTTCCTCGTCCTCGGAGATAGCCTCGAGCGCCTCGCTACTGATGCCGCGATCGACCCAGTACCAGACGGCTATCCCGAAAAGCCAAAGCACGAGCGAGATTGCATAGAAATAGATCTTTTCTGGAAATTGCAGTGCAAACCAAGAGTGGCCAACGGCTTTCGGCGTGAAACCCAGGGAGCCGCCCGTCAGATCGCGTGCCGCAACGATCGAGAGCATCACCACCTGACTCAATGCCAGCGTGACCAGCGCGAAGTAATGACCGACGACTTTGAGACGAAAGCATGGATAACCGATGATCAGGCCGAGGAGGATCGACAGGCCGACGCCAAGCGGAATGCCAATCCAAGGCGTCAATCCGAAATAATTCCATAGCAGTGCCGGCACATAGGCGCCGACACCCATAAAAGCCCCATGGCCAAGCGACACAAACCCGAAGCGGCCCATAACCGACCAGGCCGTGTAAACGAAACCCCAAAGCAGGATCTGGATAAGCAGATGCATGAAATAGGGCGGCGTGAATTGCGGCAGGATAGCAAGCACCACCAGCAAGCCGGCAAACATCGCATGTCGTGCGGTCACCGCGCGAACACTCCTTGGGGCCGCAGAAACATCAGCACGATGA
The DNA here is from genome assembly GCA_049650505.1 of Xanthobacteraceae bacterium. Lineage (GTDB taxonomy): Bacteria > Pseudomonadota > Alphaproteobacteria > Rhizobiales > Xanthobacteraceae > BOG-931. The sequence continues at coordinate 3,161 of JBASAH010000473.1, read as the reverse complement.
AGAATGTAAAGGCGAAAACGTAGGACAGTTCGGTGCTAAAGTAATAGCCGCCGATCGAAATGATCTGGCTCATTACAAAAGCCGCAATAAAGCCGCCGATCATATCGCCCAAACCGCCAAGCACGCAGATCATGAAAAGCAACGGACCGAAAGTATTGCCGATGAAAGGATGCACGTCGTACTGCAAAGTCAGCAGACAGGCAGCGAGTCCCGCCAGCGCGCCGCCGATCGCCGATGTGACAAGATAGATTTGCCGCTGATCGACGCCCATCAAGCCGACGATGTCGCGGTCCTGCGCGATCGCGCGAATGGCTGTTCCGACAAAGGTTCGCTTGAGAAATAGAAAAAGCGCAATTGCGCCAGCCCCAGCGACCGCAAATGCCAATAAGCGCGCCGAGCTGATATAGACGCCGCCAAGCCGCAGGATTGGCAAGCGCACGCCGATATTGCGGAAATCGGTTCCGAAAAGAAGTGTCGCGAAGCTCTGCAGAAAAAACAGAAGCCCGCCTGTAGCCAGGAGCTGATTGATCGGCGCCGAACCGAGAATGGGCGCAATAATCAGAACATGCACCAGGACCCCAAGCGCCGCCACCCAGGCGATCGCCACCGCGCATGTAATCAGTAGCGGCCAGCCGAACTCGACGTTGAGATAATAGATCAGATACATGCCGCACATCACGATGTCGGCATAGGCAATCCACACCACATCGATGACGCCGAAAATCAGATTGAGCCCAAGCGCGAGGAGGGCAAGCACGCCGCCAAGAAGAATGCCGTTGATGATTGCCTCTAGAAGATAGATATCCATCTTTGCTATGGGCCCCTCTCCACAAGGTCTCTTCTACAGACCCATGTAACTCTTGCGGATGAAGTCATTACCTTTGAGTTCGGCCGCAGTGCCCGCGAGCTTGATCCGTCCCACTTCCAACAGATAGGCCCGGTCAACCACTTCGAGCACTTGCTGCACGTTCTGCTCGACGATCAGCACCGTCAGTCCTTCGGCGCGAATGCGCTGAACCAGATCGAATACCTGCGCCACGACAAGAGGAGCGAGTCCGGCCGACGGCTCGTCCATCAGGAGTATTTTGGGATTCGACATGAGCGCGCGGCCGATCGCGCACATCTGCTGCTCGCCGCCGGAAAGCGTTCCGGCGCTCTGTTCGCGCCGGTCTTTGAGCCGCGGAAACAATTTGTAGACGCGGTCCAGCTGTTCGGCGAAATGCCGTCGCGCCCGCGGCAGGTAGGCGCCGACCCGCAAATTATCTTCGACTGTAAGTCGGGGAAACAAACGCCGGTTCTCCGGAACGTGGGCAATGCCTTGCTCCACCATGCGGTGCGCCGGGAGCCCGGCAATGGAGCGTCCTTCCAGCGTCATGGCGCCGGTATGGAACTGCACGAGCCCGGAAATGACGCGCATCAAAGTGGTCTTGCCGGCGCCGTTCGGGCCGATGACGCCGACCGCCTCGCCCTGCGGTACCTCCAGCGACACGTCGGACAGGACACGAAATGGACCGTAACCAGCGGAGACGGCGGCAAGCGACAGCATCGGCGTTAAGCCCGTTTTCCGAGATAGACCTCGGTCACACGCGGATCTACCGCAGCCTGCGTGGGCAAGCCGTCAAAAATCTTCTCGCCATGGTCCAGCACGATCACGCGATCGACGATGCGCATCAGGACGCCCATAATGTGCTCGACCCAGATGATCGTAATGCCCATACGGCTGCGTATGTTCTCAAGCAGGCTAGCGGCACGTTCCATTTCCGTTGAATCCAGCCCGCCGAGACTTTCGTCCGCAAGCAATAGGCGCGGCCTGGTGGCAAGGGCGCGTGCGAGCTCGAGTTTCTTCAACGCGGCTGTGCCAAGTCCCTGCGGGGTCGCTGCCGAATTGCTTGGTAATCCGACGAGATCCAGAATCTCTTGCGCGTGCTGCCAGGCTTCGGCGCGCGAGAAGCGAGGGTTGCCCCCGTAATACGCCGCCAGCGCGACATTCTCGATCAATGAAAGCTTGCGAAACGGCCGGGGAATTTGAAATGTGCGCCCGACCCCTCGGCGGCAGACCTTATGCGCGGCGAGGTTTGCGATTTCCGCCCCCTCGAAGCGGATCGACCCCGCACTCGGGCGCAACGTACCGGCGATCAAGTTAAAGGTCGTGCTCTTGCCGGAGCCGTTAGGGCCGATCAGGCCAAGTATTTCGCCTTCGCGTACTTCGAAGGAAACCTGGTTGACGGCCAAGAATCCTCCGAAGCGTTTGGAAAGCCCTTCGACCGCCAGCATCAGGTTCGCATGGCGTAGATCGATGAACTAGGCAGCGGCAGGACAGGATCTTGCGTCTTGATGTTAGGCGGCCACACCACCGCGATGTGCTGACCCGCATTCTGCATCACGACGGGCGTCGAGCGTTCATTCTGTCCGGCCAGTTGCGTTCCAGGCGGGTAAAATTTCACGCCATAGCCCTGGATCGTGCCGCCGGGCGGAATGTCGACATCGAGCGCGGCTTTGCGGACCGCCTCTGCGTTGAATCCGCCATATTTCTCCTTGGCAACCGGCAGCACATTGTTGAGAAGGACCCAGGTCTGATTGAAGCCCATTGAGCAATGCGGCGGTACATCCGTTGCGCTGGTCTTGGTCTTATAGCGTTCGACCATGACCTTAATGAGATCGCCCAAGCCTGGGGCGAGCGAGGTGGCATTGAGCAACTGCGCCGGCACAGGATCGATGTTGCAGAAATTGTCGATGTCGCTGCCGAAGGTTGCGCGCAGCTTGTCGAGCTGGCTGTAGCCAGCGCCATTGCCAACCAGCATTTTGAACTGCAACCCGCTCTCACGCGCCTGGCGGAGAAATAACGTGATGTCCGGGTTGTAGCCGCAATGGGAAATCACGTCCGCCCCGGCTCGCTTGAGCTTAGTGACCATCGAAGAAAGGTCAGGCGCGGTCGCCGAATAGCCCTCCCGCATCACCAGTTGAAGACCACGTTGCTTGCCGAGCCGCTCGGTGGCATCGGCAACCCCAACTCCGTAAGGGCCGTCCTCGTGGAGGATCGCCACTTTGACGTTCTGCGGATCGGTCCCGAGCTTCGCCTTAGCGTTGTCCGCCACGAAGGTTACAAACGCCTCGCCGTATTGGTCGGAATGAATTTGACCGCGGAAGACGTATTGCAGGTT
>JBASAH010000472.1:0-2385 GCA_049650505.1 Xanthobacteraceae bacterium | reverse complement strand
GAGGAGAAGCGTATAGCCGTCAGGCTCGGCGCGCGCCGCTTCGACCGTGCCGATATTGGCGCCGGCGCCGGCGCGGTTCTCGACAATCACGGTCTGGCCGAGCGCCTGCTGCAACGGCGATTGCAGGAGGCGCGCCAGCACGTCGGAGGATCCGGCTGGCGCGAATGGCACGATGATGCGGATCGGCCGATTGGTGCTGAACTGGGCGCGCGCCGCGCTGGGGCGCACCAGCATGGCAGCACCAGCCAGCACACCGAGAAATGCGCGGCGGGGCATTCGAACCGCATTCCCTCCCCCCTTGTGGGGGAGGGTTGGGAGGGGGGTGTTTGTCAGGCATGCAGGCGATGACGCTCGCAGGCGTACCATCCCACCCCCACCCCCTCCCCACAAGGGGGAGGGGAACACAAAAATACTCCGCTTCATTCGTTCACCCACCTTCACTTTGGCCCGATCGTGCTTAGTCTCGCCACGTCAGCATGGATTGCTGGATCAAATCCGGCAATGACGAAAAAGAAAGTTCGCAGAGAACTTCGCTCAATGCCCAAACGGCCGCGCGGGAGTATCGACCAAAATACGCCGCCGCGTTTGTTCGTCCGGCGTCCAGGCGGGAAACAAATCGAGCAGATGTCCATCGTCCGGCATGACCGCGGCGGGAATGGAGGGATGCGGCCAGTCGGTGCTCCACATCAGGCGTTCCGGATTGGCGGCAAGGAGCGCGTCGTGCAGCGGCTGCGCGTCCGGATAATCGGGAAATTGCATAGAAAGACGATAAACCGCGGATAGCTTCACATAGGCGTGGCCGTCGCCGACGAGCTTGAGCAGCGCCTGGAAGTTCGGATCGGAAACGCCCTGCGCCGCCGGCACCATGCCGAGGTGATCGACGATCACCGTCATCTCGCGAGCGATGTCGCGGAGCGCCGCGGCGGTTTCCGCAAGCATGCGGTGATCGCAGAAAAATTGCACCACCCAGCCGAGCTCGGCCATTGTTTTGCGAAACACCGCGAAAACATCGAGGCCGACGCCGCGGATGTAATTCGGCCGTTGCGGAAACAGATGAAAGCGTAAGCCACGCATGCCGCGCCCGTGCCAGTCGCGCAAGGCTTCAGGCTTGATCCGCGTATCGGTGATGGCGACGCCCCGCAGGCGGGCGGGAAAACGCGTCAACGCGTCGAGCACCACGCTGTTGTCGTAGACATGTGCGTTGCCCTGCACGACGAGCCCATTGGCGAAGCCGAGATGATCAAGGAGCGCGATGAAACGCTCGACCGGCGCATCGGGCGGCGTATAGCCGCGGCCCGGCTGATACGGAAACTTGTCGGACGGCCCGAAGATATGCGCGTGGGTGTCCCAGGAGCCAGGCGGCGGCGCAACACGCGGGCAGCTTGGATGCGGCACCGGCCCGGCGATGCGCGGCGGCTCGTTGGCGATGTCCAATTGAGGCATCCATTCTGTTTATAACTCCCCCTGCAGGGGAAGGGTTGGAGTTGCAACGCCCTATTCCCCTACCCCAATTTAATATTCGCTTCTTTTATGACGCGGCTCCACAGCGCCATCTGGTCTTCGACATAGGCGCGGAATTCCTCAGGCGAATTCTGCCGCGACTCAATGTTCAGTTCCGTGAAACGCGCGGTCACTTGCGGTGAAACGATCGCCGTGTTGAGCGCCGCGTTGAGCTTGCGCACGATTGCAGCGGGCGTGCCATGCGGGACGAAGACGCCGTTCCAGTCATAGCCTTCGAAGCCGGGCAGCGTGTCAGACATCGCCGGAATGTCCGGCAAACTGGCGAGGCGGCCCTTGCCGGTATGCGCGATTGCTTTCACTTTGCCGCCTTTGATCAAACCGAACGCCGACGATCCATTGGCGAAGAAGAACCTCACCTGTCCGGCCATGACATCGGTCAGCGCCAGCCCGCCGCCGCGATAGGGCACGTGATTGATCGTGATGCCGGTCCGCAGCCGGAACAATTCGAGCAAAAGATGCTGCAGCGTGCCGTTGCCCGATGACGCCATATCAATGCCGCCCGTAGTGGCTTTGGCGAGCGCGATCACGTCGGCAACGGTATTTGCCGGCACCGAAGGCGTGACGACCAGAATGTTCGGCACCAGCGCAACGAGAAAGACCGGATCGAAATCCTTGCGATAGTCGAATGGCAGATTGGCATAGAGCGACCCATTGACCGAGAATGCGGTGGCGTCGTGCAGGATCGTGTAGCCATCCGGCGCGGATTTCGCGACCACCTCCTCGCCGATCGTGCCTCCGGCGCCGCCGCGATTTTCGATCGCGAATTGCTGGCCAAGATTCTCGCTGAGGCGTGCATAGAGGATGCGCGCCGTGGTATCGGCGCCGCCGGCCGGCGGATAAGGCACCATCACGCGCACCGGCCGC
>JBASAH010000471.1:0-1966 GCA_049650505.1 Xanthobacteraceae bacterium | reverse complement strand
GTCGACGTCCTGACCCCGCCGGCGATCCTCGCGGTATTGGCGGCGGGCTATCAACCGCGCTGGCATCCGAGTGCGTGAGCGCTCGTCCCCCGCGAAAGCGGGGAGCAACCGCTCTCAGCCTCGGAATGCCGCCTTGATTGTCTCGACGGTCGCACCTGGGGCGCGCGCGGCGCCGATGATGCGCGCCTCCTGCTTGGCGAGCCCATCAAGCGCCGCCGGCATCGCGTCGATCTTCTCGATCGGCACCACTACAGCACCGTGGCGGTCGGCGTGAATGAGATCGCCGGTGTTCACCGCCATACCGTGGACGGTGACCGGAATGCCGAACTCGACGACATGCACATAAGCGTGCGATGGCGCCAGCGAACCGGCGAGCATCTGAAAGCCGGGGGCGACCGCGGGAATATCGCGCACCGAGCCGTTTGTTATCGTACCGAGGCACCCGAGCGCCTGGTGCACATTGGTCTGCACCTCGCCCCAGAACGCGCCATAGCCCGGCGGCTCGTCTTTGTCTTCGATGACCACGACGCCCGGCTGCGGCGCCGCCGCGACATAATCGAGATAATCCATCCGCTTTTGCATGTAGCTCGGGCCGCTCACTTTGTCGCGCGCGCGAATAGTGACGGTCTTGGCAAAGCCGACCATCGGCGGCAGATCAGGAAACGGACAATGCAAATGCACTGCGGTATAGCCGGCGCCGCGGCGCTCCGGCGCGACGATCTCAATCAGATTGCATACGGTCGGCGTGTCAATCGACCGCAAAAAAGCGAATTGTTTTTCGGACACCACGAGAATTCCCCCTTTGCATCAACTCAAATTGGTGAATGAACTAACCCCAAGCCGCCGCGACGATCAGCGCAATGATCGCTTGCACGAGAACGATCACGGCGACGCAACCACTCCAGCCGGCGCTCGCCCATGCAAGTCCGGTGATGTATGCGCCGGCGCTGCCGCCGACATAGTAGATCGAAGCATAGAGTCCGACCGCAGACGAACGCCCCTCCTTGGCGCTCAGTGTGACGTAACCGGTCGATACCGCCTGGCACACCATGCCGCAGATAGCACACAGTGTCAGCCCGGCGACAACCAAGGCCACTGGCGGCGCCAAGAGTAACAGGGCGCCGACGACCCAGAGTGCGATGACGCCAAGGACGAAGCGGCGCCGCCCGAACAGCGCGATCGCGCGGCCGGCCCAGGGCACGATCGGGCTACTGACCAGATAGGTGAGAAAAAGGGCGCCGAGCAGCGTCGGCGAAAATCCATAGGGTGGCGCCGCGAGATGGAAATTCACGTAAGTGAAGGTAGCGACGAAATTAAACAGAACGCCGAAACCGATGGCATAAGTTGCGACCAAGCGCCGGTCGCGTAAGTGCCGCACCATCTGCTTGACCGACGTTACGATCCCGCCGCCGGAACGGATGAAATTGCGCTCCCGCGGCAGCATCGCGGCAACGACAATAGCGGCGAGCAATGTGAGCAGCGCCACAACTTGGATCGCGGAACGCCAGCCGATCACATCGGTCAACAGGCCGGGAATGAACCGGCCGCTAAATCCGCCGATGGCGGAGCCGGAAATATAAAGCCCGGCGACGCGTGTCACTTCGTTCGGCGGCCATTCGTCGCCGATATAGGCGACGGCGACGGTGAAGATCGGCGGCAGCAGCAGGCCCTGGACAAAGCGCCAGAAGGTGAGCTCCGGCACGGAACCGGCAAAGGTCATGATCAGCGTCGGCACCACGACCGCAAACATCGCCGCGGTGATCAAGCGTTTGCGGCCGGCGACGTCCGCCAGCGCCCCGGTGAATGGCGCCGACAGCGCGACCGCCGCGGTGCTGGCAGTCATCAGCGCGCTGATGTCGCCGGGGCCGACATGGAATTCGCCCGCCAATTCCGGCAGCAGTGCTTGCGGCGAATAGAGATTGACGAAGGCGGCAAAGCCCGCGGTGGCGATCGCGAGGCTCCGGGG
>JBASAH010000470.1:0-2164 GCA_049650505.1 Xanthobacteraceae bacterium | reverse complement strand
CGCCGACGGCGCTGCCCGGCGTTGGCGATAATGGCTGGTTCAATTTCCCGGCGCCGGCCGCCGCTCCCTCGCCCCCCGCTGAAGTCGCGAGCCAGCCAAATAACCGGTCTAACGATTCCGGCGGGCTTGATTCCTGGCTGCTCGATAAATTATTCGGCCGCCGTTGAGCTCCTCGCAATGACGATGGTGGCGAGTGCAAGCGGCCGCGCAGTTATGCGCCGTTTAGCTTTTGCGCCGATAAAATCCGGTGAAGGTCACCAGCGCGCCGCCGCAATGGCTGTTGTCTTCGACTACCAATAACGCCGCAATGCGCTGCATCCGAACAAGGCAATTGCCGGCCTCGGCGGTCGCCCGGTTAAACCGAACGCTACCGTCGTCGGCGAATTGGAGCACGCCATGCGCCGGCTTGGCCTCGGCGCCGATCAAGCCGGAATGCACATTCTGGGCGGCCGGATAGACCGCCTCGCCGCGAATCCGCAAATTTCCGCGCCGGCCCTTGCTTATGGTGATTTCACCGCCGGCATGAATCCAGCGGCCGATCCAATCGGCGAGCGCCGGCGCCGACGCCGGCATTATCGGCGTCATGGTCGCCGATGGCAGCCAGCCCACCGTCCAGCCTTGCGTACGATCGGCCGCGGATTGATACGACACGCAGCTATAGGCGCCGTGGGTTTTGCCGACCAAAATGAGGTCGCCCGGAATGAGATAGCGCGGCGCCAAGCAAGCCTCGTGGCCTGCCGGGCAGCCCGAATCGTCCGCCGCACTCTTGATGAAATGGACTTGCGGCCGGTCGGCAATGACCTTGGCGATGGTAATCGGGTGCTGCACGTCGAAGCCGATGCCGAGACAGTCGCCGGGGCCTTCCTCGGCCGCGGCGAAACTCGTCACCGACAATATGATGAGAGCGGCGGCGATCGAGCACGGCTGCGGCAAGCGGCGCGCGCCGTCAGATCGCATGGCGCAGATCGTGATTCTTTAGCGGCAGCGAGCGGATGCGTTTGCCGGTCGCGGCAAAGATCGCATTGCATAAAGCGGGCGTCAGCGGCGGCACCGGTGGTTCGCCGACGCCGCCCCAAAAGCCGCCGCTCGGCACGATGACGGTTTCGACGGCCGGTGCATCGGCCAAACGCAGCATTTCGTAGGAATCGAAATTTGCTTGCTCGGCGGCGCCGTCCTTCACCGTGATTTCGCCGTATAGCGCCGCGGTCAGCGCATAGACGATCGCGCCTTGCACCTGCATTTCGACCGATAATGGGTTGACCACATGACCGGGGTCGATCGCCGCCACGACGCGGTGCACGCGCACCTCGCCCTTCTCCACCGAGACTTCGACCACTTGGGCGCAATAGCTACCGCAGGCCTCGTTGACGGCAATGCCGCGAAAGACGCCGGCCGCCGGCGGCGAACCCCAATCCGCTTTGTTCGCCGCGGCATCGAGCACTGCGAGATTCCTCGGACTATCGGCCAGGAGTTTGCGCCGATAGAGATAAGGATCGATGCCCGCGGCATGCGCCATTTCGTCGATGAAACACTCTTTATAGAAGGCGTTCTGGGTGTAGTTGATGGCGCGCCACACGCCGAGCGGCACCGGCGTCGGCCGCACCACATAATCGACCCGGTAATTCGGAATAGCGTAAGGCATTTCCTCGGCGAGGCCGGAGACGAAGGTTCGGTCAACGATATTGCTGCCGAAGCCGGATACCAGCGCCGCCACGAACGACGGTCCGGCAAGTCTGATCGTCAACGCGACCGGCATGCCTTGCTCGTCGAGCCCGGCGACAAGCCGCGCCATGCCGAAGGGGCGATAGAGATCGTGCGTGATGTCCTGTTCGCGCGACCATACGAGCTTGACCGGCTCGCGAAATTCTTTGGCGATGGTGACCGCCTGGCGGACGTATTCCTGAATCGGTGCGCGGCGGCCGAAACCGCCGCCAAGCATCGTGCGGTGCACCCTCACCTTCGCGTGCGGCACGCCGGCGGCATAAGCGGCGGTGGCAAGCGCCGTCGCCGGATCCTGGGTCGGCACCCAGATGTCGACGCCGTCGTCGCGAACATGCGCCGTACAGGTCTGCGGCTCCATCGTGGCGTGCGCGAGAAACGGCACCGCGTAGTCGGCCTCGATGCGCTGCGCGGCACCTAGCAGCGCCGCCGCGGCGTCACCATC
>JBASAH010000469.1:0-4454 GCA_049650505.1 Xanthobacteraceae bacterium | reverse complement strand
ATCGCCTCTCGGCAGATAAAAGGCGGCAGCAACACTTGCAGATTGCGCCGCGGCAACAGTTTGCTCGGCGCCGAGATGTAGCTGGTATTGCCGGACAGTTGCACGCTGTATTCCGAGGCGCCGAGCGCGGTCGCGCGAATGCATTCGCCCGCCGGCAGCACCGGCCACGGCAAGTTCCCATTCTCGATGCGCGCGCGAATGGCGCCGCCAAGCCGCCGGCCAAGATCGCCGAAGTCGCGATCTTCGCGCTGGTAGATGTATTCGGCGACGCCGCCGGAAAACATCACGCCATCGATGCGTCCGAGATCGGCGATCGGATCGGTCAGGTAAAGCCGTTCAAGCTCATCCGGCAGCGGCCGTGCGAGAATAGCCGCGACCAGCGCATCGGCCATGGCATCGGCGACTTTTTGTAGATCGGCGGTATCGACCACATCGCCGCGCTGCCAGGAAAAACCGGCGCACGCCGCGTGGTGTTTTCCCGCCGGGTCAAGCCGCACAATCCTGTCGTCTTCGACCACCTGCAAGCGCCCGCCGATATGGATCGCGGCAGTGGCGATGACCTTGCCATTTTCAACGACGCCAAGCTTGGTCGTGCCGCCGCCGATATCGATGTTGAGAATGCGCTTTGATTGGTCGCTCGAAACCCGGGCGGCGCCCGAGCCGTAGGCGGCGAGCATTGCCTCCATGTGATGTCCGGCCGTGGCGGTGACGAACTCACCGCCCTTTTCCGAAAGGATTGCCGCGATGGCTTGCGCGTTCTCGCGCCGCAGCGCCTCGCCGGTAAGGATGACGACGCCGGTATCGATTTGAGCGGGTGCTAAACCCGCCGCGTTATAGGCGCCATCGATAATGGCGCCGAGCCTGGCGCCGTCGATGCGCTGCTCGTTCAGATAGGGTGTCAGCGTCACCGCCGATTGAAACAGCGTCTCGCGCGCGACCACGTAATAACGGCTGGTCAAATCCTCCGCCAAACGCCGCAAATGGACCCGCGAGAAAATGACCTGGGTCCCCGCCGAGCCGATGTCGATGCCCACCGTCGCTAAGGCAACATTGTCCTGCTGCCACAATGGATTGTCTTCCACGGGCCCGTCGTCGTCGAAGTCGTGATCATGATCGTGGTCGGCGTCGCTTGCGTGCACATGCGCGATATCCCGGCCGTAAAGATGATCGGCCAAGGTGTGCGGCAGTTTGCTTTTTTCGTCTTCGGCCATTGCTTATGGAACGATGCGCTTATGGGACGATGTGCTTATTGGACGATGTGCTTGCTATGCGATGCGGTCTTCATCTCGCGGCCCCGATCGGGCGTCAATAGCGGGGCCCGCGCGTTGAGAGGCCGGCAGGCGCAGTTTGACCTTGCAAGAATCGACTGGAAAATTGGCGCAATTTGCCGGCAACATGCGCTGACGGACAGACGCGGCGGCTTGCGGTGCCTAGTGTGCAGGCCGGTGGCGCGGTCGCCTGCGGCACCGAGGTGCGCCGCGCCGCGCTGTTTTGCACTAGCCCACAGGGCCGGTGAGTTTTAATTTCGGCGCAACGGAGCTTGCGGTGAAGCTTGGCTTGGGTTTCGCACCCCAACCGGTTCACGGCGGCAAGCGATTGAAATCTGCGGAACTTTTTGAAAGTTCCGGACGTTCTGGTTGGTGCGGAGTAAGACGTAAAATGCGCGGTCAAGGCTCCGAGATTGCCTCGACAAAGCAGGGCTTCGCAGCCTTCATCAATATTGACCAGAGCGCGTTGGATGCAATTCCGACAGGCTTCTGTATTTGCCGGAGCGATGGCACGCTCGCGCGCTATAACCGGCGCGCGGTCGAGCTTTGGGGCCGCGCGCCGCGGCTCGGCGATCCACACGAACTCTCCGAAGGCAATTTCCGCCGCTACACGCCCGAAGGCGTGCCGCTGCCATTCGCCGCCACCCCGGTGGCGGTCGTATTGCGCAGCGGCGTTCCGGTGCGGGGCGTGGAACTGATCATCGAGCGGCCGGACGGTTCGCAAGTCCCGGTTTTAATGAATGTCGCGCCATTGAAAGACGCCGAAGGCGGCGTCGATGGCGCGGTCTGCAGCTTTCAGGAATTGACCGAGCTTAAACGCGCCGAAGAGGCGCTGCGCGCCAGCGCGGCGGAGCTGAAATCGGTAATCAACCGCACACCGTTCATGCTGGTGCGCTGCAGCCGCGATCTGCGCTATCGGTTCGTCAGCGAAGCTTATGCCCATCTCATCGGTCGCGGCCGTGACGAGGTTCTCGACAAGACCATCGACGAGGTAATCGGCGCACGCGGATTAAAAACGCTGCAGCCTTATATCGACGTGGTCTTGCAAGGCGAACCGGTCGATTTCCACTGTGAACTGGAATTCCCGCACAGCGGCCGGCGCTGTCTCGCCATCGCCTATCGGCCCGAGCGCGATCCGGACGGCAAGGTCGGAGGATGGATCGCTTCGCTACTTGACATCACCGAGCAACGAAGCGGCGAAGCGGCGCGGCAGCAGCTCGCCAGCATCGTGGAATCTTCGGACGATGCGATCGTCAGCAAAGACCTCAACGGCCTCATTGTCAGCTGGAATCCGGGAGCCGAGCGCCTGTTCGGGTATTCCGCCGGAGAGATGATCGGCAGGTCGATCACCACGATCATTCCGGACCATCTGAAATCGGATGAACCGGGCATCCTGGAGCGCATTCGCCGCGGCGAGCGCATCGAGCACTATGAGACTAACCGGCGCTGCAAAGACGGCCGCATCGTCGACGTTTCGTTGACCGTTTCGCCGATGCGGGACGAACACGGCACGATCATCGGCGCCTCGAAGATTGCGCGTGACGTCACCGAGCGCAAACGGGCCGAAACGGTGATGGCCCGGCGCGCCGACGAGCAGACGGCGCTGTATCGCTTCACCAATCGGCTATATCGCGCCGAGACGCTCAAAGATATTTATGCAGCGGCATTGGACGCCATCATGGATGCGATGCACTGCGGCCGGGCATCGATCTTGCGTTGCGACACCGATGGCGTAATGCGCTTTGTTGCCTGGCGCGGCCTCTCCGAGGGTTACCGCCGCGCCACCACCGGGCATTCGCCGTGGACGCTGCAAGATGAAAATCCAGAGCCCGTCTGCATGATCGACGTCGATCGCGCCGAGCTCGACCAGCCGCTCAAGACAATCGTGAAACAGGAAGGCATCGGCGCGCTCGCTTTCATCCCGCTGATGGCCGAAGGCCGGCTCGTCGGCAAGTTCATGGTCTATTACGACACGGCCAGGGAGTTCGACCCCGAACAGATGGAGCTGGCGCTCACGCTTGCGCGGCAGCTCGGCTTCGCCATCGAGCGCATGCGCGCCGAACAAGCGCGCTTGAGCATTCAGGGCGAACTGCGCATGCTCAGCGAGAAGCTCGAGGAGGAAGTCGAACGCCGCACGCTGGAGCGCGATCGCATCTGGAACGTTTCGGAAGACCTGCTCGCGGTGTCGAATTTCGAAGGCTATTTCCTGAGCATCAATCCGGCCTGGACGCGGCTCCTGGGATGGAGCGAGGACGAGATCAAGTCCATGCATGTGAGCGAACTGCGCCACCCCGAGGACGCGCCGGCATCGATTGCCGCTCGCGCACAGCTCGCCCATGGCGCGACCACCGTGCGCATGGAGAACCGTTTCCGCCACAAGGACGGATCGTGGCGCTGGCTGCAGTGGACCATGACCGCGAGCAAGGGCGTGCTTTATGTCGCCGGCCGCCATGTGACCGCGGAGAAGGAAGCCGCCGCGGCGCTGGAGCGCGCGCAGCGGCAGACCGCGCATTTGCAGAAGATGGACGCCATCGGCCAATTGACCGGTGGCATCGCTCACGACTTCAACAACCTGTTAATGATCGTCAGCGGGCACGCGCAAAGCCTAAAGAAACGCCTGAAGGACGCCAAGGATATTCGCGCCTTGCAAGCCATCGAAATGGCAGCGGGGCGCGGCGAGAACCTGACCCGGCAATTGCTGTCGTTCTCGCGCACGCTACCGCTGAGCCCGACCGTGATCAATCCGGCAGAAGCGATCCATGCTATCCGCGATGTGCTGACCGGCTCGATGCACGTCAACATCCAATTTCAGATCGACGTTCCGCGGTCGACTTGGCCGATCTGCGTCGACAAATCGGAGCTTGAACTCGCTTTGGTCAACCTGGCGGTCAATGCGCGCGATGCGATGCCCGACGGCGGCCGCATCACTATCGCCGCGGAAAACGCGCACATCCGTCCCGGCGATTTGCCGGAGGATATCAGCGGCGATTTCGTTGCGCTCAGCGTGTCCGATACCGGCAGCGGCATTCCGCCGGATCTGGTTCCCCGCGTGGTCGAGCCGTTCTTCACCACCAAGGCGCCGGACAAGGGCACCGGACTTGGGCTATCGCAGGTCTACGGCTTCGCCCGCCGCTCGGATGGCACCGTCGCGATCACCAGCGAAGTCGGCCGCGGCACCAAGGTGAC
>JBASAH010000468.1:0-6667 GCA_049650505.1 Xanthobacteraceae bacterium | reverse complement strand
GACGAAGACGGAGCGCCGTGGCTCCTCCGTACGCTCGATTGGCCATTCCACGGCCTCGGCCGTCATGCCGAAGTGGCCCGCATGCGCGGCGCAGCCGGGGATTTTTTCAGCGTCACGTGGCCTGGTTATGTGGGTGCATTGACGGCGATCGCACCCTCTCGATTCGCGGCTTGCGTCAATCAAGCGCCGATGCGGCGCCGCACGGCGCACCGCTGGCTGCGCGGTTTCGATCTCGCTGCCAATGCGGTTGCGGTCTGGCGATCCGACGATCTCATGCCGCCGGACCAGCTGCTGCGTCAGACCTTCGAGCTTTGCGCCGATTTTGCCGCAGCGCGACGCATGCTAGAATCGACGCCAGTCGCGCGCCCGGTCATTTATGTTCTGGTCGGCTGCGCGACCGGGGAGCGTTGCGTCATCGAGCGGACGGAAACGAATTTTGCCACGCGCGAAAATGAAACGAGCGCCGCCAATGACTGGTGGCCCCGCCAACCCCGCTGGGAAGGGCGGATCGGAACCCGGCGATTTTTCACAAGCACATTTATCGAGGCCGCGGATTACAGCCGCGCCCGCCGCGAATCGCTCGACGGCTGGTCCGGCGCCTGCGCGGCGCCAAGCTTCGATTGGGTATGCGAGCCGGTGCTTAATCCATACACGCGGCTCGCCGTGGCGATGTGCCCCGCCCGCGGGATTCTCAGGGTCGTCGGCTATGAGCGGACGGGGGCTCTGCTACCGGAACCGGTTACCCGCATGTGCGAAGTCACCCCGATGCGCCTGCCTCAGCCGGCGTGACGGTGCGCTAAAAATCGGGCCGCTTCCGTAAAATTTTACCGCGGGACCAAATGCTTACGAAAAGCGTCAAACTGTGTTGACCATCACATCTTCCTTCCCCGACAGCACTTACGGTGTGAGGGTCGAGTTCCCGGATATGGAGCCAGCCATGAGCACCATCACAATGACGACCTTCCGGTTCACGCGCTTCTCCCGCTGGGATCAACTTAAACTGCGCGTTGCCGAATGGCAGCGGCGGGCGCGTTCGCGACGCGAGCTTGACGCTTTGAGCGACGCAACTTTGCGTGACATTGGCATCACCCGTTGCGACGCGCATCGCGAGATGAACAAGCCGTTCTGGATGGCCTAAGAAAGACTGGCAATCATATCTGGCTACGGTAGGACGGGCCGCCCGGCAACCGCGCGGCCCTTCGCTTTTCAGTGGACGCGATTTGGCGCTGGTCATGCATTTTGGCTAGCATGCAGCGGTGACATTGGCGCCACAACTCGAAATCATCGCGATGCCGAAAATCAGAACCAGTGACGACGTTAATCTGTATTACGAGGAAGCGGGCACGGGAACGCCGGTTGTCTTCATCCATGAATTTGCCGGTGACTATCGCACCTGGGAGCCGCAGATGCGCCACTTCAGCCGCGCGCATCGCTGCGTCACGTTCAGTCAGCGCGGCTACCCGCCTTCGGACATACCCGACGATCCGGTGCGCTATGGCCAGGATTTCGCCCGTTCCGATGTCGTCGCACTGATGGACGCGCTTCGCATCGAAAAAGCCCACATCGTCGGGCACTCCATGGGCGCCTATACCGCACTGCATGTCGGCATCAAACATCCGCAACGCGGTATTTCGGTCACTGCAGCCGGCTGCGGCTGGGGTTCGCTGGCCGATCCGGCCGCGCGCGCGGCAATGCGGGCACAGGCGGCCGAAACGTCGAAAATGTTTATGGAAACGGACATGGCCGCTGCGGCTGCGATCTATGCCGACACGCCGACCCGGCAAACGCAAAAATACAAGGATCCGCGCGGTTATGCCGAGTTTGCGCGGATGCTCGCCGAGCATTCGGCGCGAGGTCATGCACTGACAATGGCGATGCTGCAGGCCAAGCGCCCGACATTGTGGGATATGGAAGCGGACTTGAAGAAATTTTCGCTGCCGCTTCTGATTGTCGTGGGCGACGAGGACGAAACCTGCCTCGATGGCAGTGTCTTTCTCAAGCGCACCGTGCCGACGGCGGGCTTGTTGGTCATCCCGCGCTCCGGCCACACCATCACCAGCGAAGAACCGGATGTGTTCAATGCGGCGCTGGCCGATCTGTTCGCCGCCGCCGAAAGCGGCCGCTGGCTTGCGCATAAGCCGGGCTGATGAGCGGCGGCGCCCTCGATAAATTCGGGCGCGCGCCATCCCTCTTTGCGCCATTCCGCTATCCAGCTTTTGCGGTGATCTGGACGGCCACGCTTGTCTCGAACATCGGCGGCTGGATGTACAGCGCAGCATCGGGCTGGCTAATGACCGGCCTTGATCCTGATCCCTTGATGGTGGCGCTGGTGCAGGCGGCAAGCAGCCTGCCAATCTGCCTATTCGCAATTCCGGCCGGCGCGCTGGCCGACATTTTCGATAAGCGAAAATTCTTGATTGTGGTTGAAACGATCACGACCGCGGTTTCCGCGGTTTATGCCGTGATCGTCGGACTCGGCTGGGCGACGCCGGCCAACCTTCTGCTGTTCACATTCCTGATCGGTGCAGCCGGCGCGATGACAGTCCCCGCCTGGCAGGCCGTCGTGACGCAACTAGTTGCCAAGGAGGACTTGCCGCCGGCCATCGCCGCCAACAGCGTCGGCGTGAATATCTCGCGCGCGCTCGGTCCCGCGGTTGGCGGCGTGACCATCGCCGCCTATGGCATCGTCGCGCCGTTCTGGATCAACGCCATATCCAATCTCGGGATTGTGTTTTCGCTGTTGTGGTGGCGGCCAGCGACACGCGCCGGCACATTGCTCCCAGCCGAGCGGTTTGGCCGAGCTATTTTGGCGGGGCTCCGTTACGCCAGGCACAACCGGCATTTGCGGGCAACACTCGTGCGCGCCGCGGGTTTTTTCCTGTTTGCCAGTGCCTATTGGGCGCTATTGCCGCTGGTGGCGCGCGAGCAGATCGGCGGCGGGCCGGATCTCTATGGCGTGCTGCTCGGCATGATCGGCCTCGGCGCGGTTGCAGGCGCGTTTTTCCTGCCTTGGCTCAAGACGCGTGTGGGCGCCGATTGGTTGGTGGGGCTCGGCGCGCTCGGCCAGGCGCTCGCCATGGTGCTCTATGGGATTGCCCGCGAGCCGGCAACGGCACTTGCGGCAAGTGCGATTGCCGGCGCGTCATGGATCGGAGCACTGGCGACGCTGAGCGTTTCTGCGCAAGTCGCGTTGCCGGATTGGGTGCGCGCGCGAGGGCTTGCGCTCTATACCACGGTGTTTTTCGGTTGCTTGACGATCGGCAGTGCGGCGTGGGGCGAGATGACGGTCGCGGTCGGGCTGGCGAACGCGCATTTTCTAGCCGCTGCGGGCGCCGTTGCGGCCGTAGCGTTGACCTGGCGCTGGAAGTTGCAAACCGGCACGAGTACCGATCTGTCGCCGTCAATGCACTGGCCGGCGCCGCTGACCGCGCAAGCGATCGAGCAAGACCGCGGCCCGGTCCTGGTCACGGTCGAATATCGCATCGATCCGCGCAACCGCGACGCTTTCCTCGCAGCGCTGGCCGGCGTCGAACAGGAGCGGCGTCGCGACGGCGCCTATGCCTGGGGCGTGTTCGAGGATGCGGCAGACCAGGGCCGCATGCTCGAAACGTTTCTGGTGGAATCGTGGACCGAGCACCTGCGCCAGCACGAGCGCGTCACCAATGCTGATCGGCTGCTGCAGGAGGCGGTGGGTCGGTTCGAGCTGTCCGGCAGTCCGAAGGTCACGCATTTCATCGCCGCGGACACTTAATCGACCGCGGCGCAAATCAGCGTGCTGTCTTCGCGCGCAGCATCTCGCGCAACCGCTGCGGCGTGACCGGTAGCTGCGTCACCGCGCCGGGTCGGCTGAGCGCGTCATCGATCGCCGCTGCGATTGCTGCGCCGGCCGCATTAGCGCCGCCTTCGCCGGCGCCTTTTACGCCAAGCGAATTGAGCGGGCTCGGCGCGTCTTCGCTGATCAGCACCTCGATCGGCGGAATTTCGCGGGCGGTCGGAATCGCGTAATCGGCGAAATTCACGCAAATAGGTTCGCCGCCCGCGTCGTAGCGGAATTCCTCGAACAGCGCGCCGCCGAGGCCTTGCGCGACGCCGCCGGCGATCTGGCCCTCAACCAGCATGGGGTTGACCGCCTTGCCGATGTCATAGGCGACGAAATAGCGCTCGACCGCCACCGCGCCGGTATCGCGGTCGATGCGCACGACCGCGAAATGAATGCCGTAGGGATAATTCATATGTGTGGACTCAAACCATCCTTCGGCGGCGAGGCCGGGCAGCGCGTCACCAAGGAGCCTCGAGCCGGGATTGAGCGCGCGCGCGACTTCGCCGAGGGTTATCGAAGGTCCGCTCCGGGCGTCTTTGCGGATGACTCTGCCGGCGACGAGATCGAGCGCTTCGGCCGGCAATTGCATTAAATTGGCGGCAGCGGCGAGCGCCTTGGCGCGCAGCTTCGTCGCCGCGCGCCGCGCCGCTTCGCCGGTCATGACAGTCACCCGCGACGCGAATGTACCCATGCCGAAGGCGATGCGATCGGTTTGACCGTGGATGACGCGAACCTGCCGATAATCGATGCCGAGTTCGTCGGCACAGATTTGCGCGAGCACGGTTTCCATGCCTTGCCCGACCGAGGTCGCGCCGGTCACGATCTCGACCGTTCCGGCGTTGTCGATCGCGGCATGAACGCAATCGAACGGGCCGAGCCCGCTCTTCTCGACAAACATGGCAAAGCCGGCGCCGACTGCTTCGCCGCCAGCGCGCCGCCGCTTGAGATCGCCGCGTAGCGTGCGCCAATCGGCTGCTACGAGCGCTTTGTCGAGCAGTCGGGAATAATCTCCGGAATCGTAGGTCATATCGGTGCCCAGCGTGTCGAGAGGGCGGGCATAGGGCATTTCCGCCGCAGCGATCAGATTGCGCCGGCGCACCTCGACGCGATCGAGGCCGAGCTGTGCCGCGATCGCATCCATCAGCCGCTCGCGCACGAACGTGCTCTCAAAGCGTCCCGGTGCGCGATAGGTGCCGCATGGCGTCTTGTTGGTCAGGCGAATGCGCCCGATCATGTTATAGGCGCCGACGCGGTAGGGGCCTAGCAGCATGGTGGCGGCAAGATCGGGTACCGTCGCGGCGTGCGTGCGCACATAGGCGCCCTGATCGTGAAAGAACTCGCCGTCGACCGCGAGCAGGCGGCCGGTTTGATCGGCTGCGGCGCGGACACGATATTGCTGTTCGCGGGAATGATTGGTGGCGACCAGATGTTCGCGCCGATCTTCGATCCATTTCACCGGACGGCGCAACCGCAATGCGCCGAGACAGGCGAGCACGTCTTCCGGATAGAGTTCGCCGCGCACGCCGAAGCCGCCGCCGGTATGGCCTTCATACAGATGCACGGAGGAAGCGGCGCGGCCGAGCATGCGGGCGAGCGCGTCGCGATTCCAATGCGGCACCTTGGCGGCGCCGTATAATTCGAGCACATCGCGCGCGGTATCGTAGAAGGCGATCGCGCCGCGCGCTTCCAGCGGCACGCCGGAGTGCCGTCCGATTTTGAGATCGAGCGTTACGCTCGCATGGGCCGCGGCGAACGCCGCCACCACGTCGCCATAGCCTTTGCGGACCACAGCCGCCTCGGTGGAATGGCCGGCGGAAAATTCGGCCGGCGGCGCCGCGGCACTCATGACTTCCGGCAATTCTTCGATTTCGACTGTGACCAGATCACCGGCGTCTTCGGCGCCGTAGGGATCCGTCGCAAAGACAACCGCCAAAGGCTCGCCGACATAGCGAACATAATCTTTGGTAAGGATTGGTTGCCGGTACGGCTCAAGGCCCTCAATCCGCGTCAGGCGGAAATCGATCGGCGGGATATCGGCGACATCGGCCCCCGTCCATAGCGCGACGACGCCTGGAGCCGCGCACGCTTTGGCAATATCGATTGCAACAATGCGGCCGTGCGCGTGGATCGAGCGGACTATTCGCATATGCAGTTGATGCGCAAACGAAACATCGGCCGCAAAACGCCCCTGGCCCATGACCAGAGGGCGGTCCTCGAGCCGCAGGACCGAGCGACCGACGAAAGGTCCGTCGTCGGCCATGCTGCTTAGCCCTCGTTGTAGGACGGCGTCATCGCCGGTCGTGCTCCGCGGTAACCACTTCGAGGTGTTGCGTTTCGTTGATGCGGCGTACGCAAACGCTGCCTCCAGTGACATCGATTTCGTTGATGCAGCAAGGATCCTGCGCCACGCGCCAGTAAGCGGAAAGCGGTTGGTCGAGAAGTTCGAGCAACAAGGCGCGGTTCACGCTGTCATGGCCGACCAGCACGATAGTTTCGTCTGGATGGTGCGCCAGCACCATCCGCAGCGCATTGGCCGTACGCGCCACGAGATCCTGCAGCGACTCGCCATTCGGGAAGCGCACCAGATGCGCCGTCGCGAACCAGGCGGCAAAAAGCACCGGGTCCTGCGCTTTGGCGTCAGCGAAGGTTTTGAACTGCCAGGTGCCGTAATCGATATCGTTGAGGTCCTCGCAGGTTTTCGCCGCGAGGCCGGTGGTCCGCGCGATGGCTGCCGCAGTGGCGATGCATCGGCCCATCGGACTGGTATAGATGTGTGTAGGCCGCCACGCGGCGGCGATGCGCTGCGCCAGCACCGCCGCCTCGGCGGCTCCGCGCTCGGTCAATTGC
>JBASAH010000467.1:0-10701 GCA_049650505.1 Xanthobacteraceae bacterium | reverse complement strand
CGCCAACACTTGCGCGGCAAGCGCGCCGAATGCGCCGGTCGCGCCGGTGACAATCGCGGTTTTGCCGCGAACCTCGAACAATGACAGTGGATTTTTCAGGAAATCTTCGGCCATGACCAACTCATCTGGTTCAAATCTCCCTCCCCGTGAAAAGGGGGAGGGTTGGGGTGAAGGTCCGGCAAGCTTGCCGGTTGCGCTAACAGCGGCGCGCACTGACCTCCACCGGCTCGCTCGCTACCTGCCCCTTTTCAGGAGGAGGTAAAATGGGAGCATCATTTCAGCGGGGCGAGGGCGACCGCAATCGTGCAGACTCTGTTGCCGCGATTGACAATCTCGCGCGTTTCGTTGGGGCCGATATAGCAGCTGTCGCCCGGCTTCACGACCATCTCCTTGCCGCTGGCGATGACAGTGAGCTCGCCGGCAAGCACGTAATAGATCTTCTCGGGCGCTGAAGCATCGGGGCCGGCGCCGCCACCCGGCAGAAAATGCGATATGCCGAAAATCAGGTTTTGCGAGCCGCCCATTTCGGCGCCGAATACACGCAGCGACTTATAATCGCGATGGTTCGGTGCCTCGTATGGCTTGGCCTCGGAAAGCTTGCGCACGATCATGCGAATTTCTCCCCTTTTTCGATCCGGTAACCGCCTTTCGGATCGACGATTGCCACGAGGCGGATGATGCAGCCATCGCCGCGATCCCAATTCCAGGGGAAGAACGCGAAAGTACAACGGCGACCGGTGACCTTGTCGATATCGCCGCCGACATTCTCGATGCCGAGGATGCCGTTCTTGAAAAGGATCCGGTGCACCGGCTCCCACTCGGGAAAATCATCCTTCCAATCGCGCCCGCCGGACCATTCTTTGTACTCCGCTGCCAGATGCGGATGGAGCGGCCCGTTGCGCTGCGGTCCGATTGCCGTCGCCAGCGGATGATCGTTGGCCTGCGTATCGTGGCCGACCACTTTGACTTGTTTTTCGACGAACCACTTGCCTGCCGAAGGTACAAAGCCGGGCGCATAGCAGAAATAATCTTCGCTATCCTCATACTTGTTGTGCCAGCCCGTATTCACGATCACTACATCGCGCGGCCGCACAACCTTGCCCGCCGCTTTTTCCAGATCGTCATAGGTGATCGATTCCCACTTCTGCTTCGGCAAAGAAACAACAATGCCGGAGCCGAAAAAATGCGGCAGCGGGACTTCATCGATGAACGGCGTGCCTTGAACTACGTGAGCGGGCGCATCGATATGGGTCGTATTGTGCATCGAGGTGGTGATGCGCTGCGACAGCACACCTGACTTCGCCATGTAGTGAATGCGTTCGATCTTGACGTCTTCGAAATACGGCCAGTTCGGCGACTGATAACCGAAACGATGCGACAAGTTGTAAAACTCAAGCCCCATCGCATTGTTTTCGTTTTCCTCGAACGTCACCCCGCGAATTATCTTCGTCACGGGCGCTCCTCCACTCTACTTCGTGTTGTGCGCAGTTTAAGGACTGCGTTTGTACCGAATATCGATTATGAGGTACAGAGAGCGACAGCTCGTTTGTTCTACTGCGCCGCGCCCGAGGAGACGGATGGTCAAAAAGATCGCGCTCGAGGAGCACTTCCTCTGCCCCGATTTCATCGAATACTGGAATCCCACGGCCGTGGACCTGCCTGTGGAACGCCGGGAGAAGGCGCTATCGCGGCTCACGGATTTCGGCGAAATGCGGCTCGCCGCGATGGACGAAGCCGGTATAACGCGCGCGGTGCTCGCCCTGGCGGGCCCCGGTGTGCAGGCCGAACGCGATGCGACGATGGCAGTACGCCGCGCCCGCGCGGCCAACGATTTTCTTGCGCAGCAGATCGAAAAGCGGCCGGACCGCTATTCGGGCTTTGCGCATCTTGCCATGCAGAACGCGCGCGCTGCGGCCGATGAACTTGAGCGTTGCATGCGCGAGCTCAAATTCTGCGGCGCCATGATCAACGGCCATACCAATGGTCAATATCTCGATGATCCGGCGCTCTAGCCGTTCTGGGAGCGCGCCGAAGCGCTCGGCGCGCTGATCTATCTGCATCCGGCCGACCCTGTGACTCCCGCCCCGGTCCTTGAAGGCCACAAGGGCCTGCGGCGCGCCACCTGGGAATGGACTTTCGAGACCGGATCGCACGCCTTGCGGCTGATTTTCAGCGGCTTGTTCGACCGCTTTCCGCGCGCCAGACTCGGCCTCGGTCACCTTGGCGAAACCATCCCATTTCTGTTGTGGCGATTCGATAGCCGCGCCGGACCAAATTTTTATGCGATCAAGCTCGGCAAGCCGCCATCGCAATATTTTAAGGACAACTTCGTGGTAACGACGTCGGGCATGTGCTCGGCCGAGCCGCTCGACTGCACGATTGCGGCGCTCGGCCACGAGCGCGTGATGTTCGCCGCCGATTATCCGTTCGAATCCGCGCAGGAAGCCGGCGAGTTCATCGATCGGGTCGCGATCCCTGAGTCGGTACGCGAGGCGATTTCCGCAAATAACGCCGCCAAACATCTTGGGCTTGCGCAGTTAGCCGCTGCGTGAGGCGGCAAACCTGCGGCAGAGCCGGAATTCAACATCCATGCCGGTCAAAGTTCTGGTTGTCGATATTCACGCCGCACTCTATCGCGATCGGCTGCAGGCGGAATTTCCGGATCTTCAATTCATGCTCTTCTGTGCCACCCCGGAAGTCTCCGGCGATCTGTCTGATATTGACGTGATGATCATGTTTGGCATCGAAATCCGCGATGAGATGCTACGCGATGCGCCGCGGCTGAAATGGATTCAGTCGCTGGCGACCGGGGTGGACCACTTCTTGCGCTGTCCGTCGTTAAGGCGCGAGGTTCTCATCACCAGTGGGCGCGGCATCCACGGCGTGCCTATGCGCGAGCACGTCCTCTACTTAATGATGGCGATGAGTCACGATGCCGGGCGCCAAGCAGAAGACCGCCGGCGGCATGTTTGGCAGCGTCGGCTTTGGACCACGCTCTATGGCAAGACGGCGGTGATCGTCGGCACCGGGATTGTCGGTGGGACGATCGGTGAACTCCTCCACGCGCTCGGTATGCATGTGATTGGGGTGAGCCACACCCCGCGCACGGCCGACGGGTTCGATGAGATCATGCCGGCCGATCGGCTGCGAGACGCGGCAAACAAGGCCGACTATCTCATCAACGTGCTGCCGGCGGCGGCCGAAAATTTGGCGCTGTTCGACGCCGCCCTATTCGCAGCGATGAAGCCCAATGCGTATTACATCAGCGCCGGCCGCGGCCAGACCGTCGACGAGCCGGCGCTTATCGCGGCTTTGCGCGAGCGTCGCATCGCCGGCGCCGCGTTAGACGTTTTCCGAACCGAGCCGCTGCCGCCGGACAGCCCATTCTGGAGCCTGCCTAACCTGTTCATCACGCCGCATGTTGGCGGCTATATCGTCGAATACGAGGATTTCATCATGCCGCTCGTCATCGACAATATGCGGCTATTTCTCGCCGGACGGCAATGTGAAATGGCCAATATCGTCGCTCGCTAAGTGCTATCTCGGACTGTCCAAACCCGTGGAATTATTGCAAGATTGGACCATCCAAGGCAGGCGCGTCGCAGCGGCTCGGACTTCCCGCAACCGACGCGCTCGTGTGCGTAGGAGGGCGCCATGGTGCTCGCAAGGGCGAAATTGCCGATAATCCTTTTCGGCGCCGCGCGGCTTCTCAAATATGCGGCAAGGCGGAACCCCGAGCTCAAGGCGCGGCTGAAAGAACACGATTTCGTCGCTCAGATCATGACGCGCGACGAACAAATCGGCCGCTGGATCGAGTTCAAGGGCGGCAACGTGATTTCGCGTGCCGGATTGCATGCCAATCCCGAAATCAAATTGATGTTCAAGAATGCCGCGATCGGCGCTTCGCTTTTGATGCCGCCGATCAATTGGCTCGACCAGATCAATGCTCAGAAGGATTTCGTTCTTACCGTCGAAGGGCCGGAGCATCTCACCAATTGGTTCGCGCAAACTCTGATGATGAGCCAAACGGCGGGACTCAAATTCGGCCAGAGACTTCGCGGCGGCGTTATCCGTTACTGCAACATGACCAATGGCGGACCGGTCTTTGTCGACGTCAAGGACGGAAAAATCTTACGCATGACGCCGATCGACCTCAGCGACGAGGACGGCGCCTCGTGGATGATCGAAGCGAGAGGGCACCAACTGACGCCGCCGCGCAAAACCACCCTGGCGCCGCACGGGCAGAACGCGAAGTCAATCGTCTACTCGCCGGATCGCCTGCTCTATCCGATGAAGCGCGTCGATTTCGATCCAAACGGCGAACGCAATCCGCACAATCGCGGCAAATCCGATTACGTGCGTATCTCATGGGCCGAGGCGATCAAGCTCGTTACCGACGAGATCAAACGGCAAAAGCGCGAATATGGCCCGGGCTCGATCGCGTTCTCGCACGGCTCGCACCACACTTGGGGCAATGTCGGTTACTATCTTTCGGCGCTGTTCCGATTTGCCAATGCCGTCGGCATGACGCGCATCCATCACAATCCGGATTCCTGGGAAGGCTGGTACTGGGGCGCGGTGCATCACTGGGGTCACACGCTGCGGGTCGGCCAGTCGGAAACCTACGGCACGGTCGAAGACTGCCTGCAAAATTGCGACATGATCGTGTTTTGGGCGGCCGATCCGGAATCGACTTCAGGATCCTACGGCGCGCAGGAGGGCACCACTCGCCGGCAATGGCTGAAAAAGCTCGGGATCAAAGTCGTTCACGTCGATCCCTATTACAATGCCAGCGCGCAATTTCTGCCCGGAAAATGGCTGGCGCCGAAACCGACCACGTCGGTCGCAATGGCCATGGCGATCGCCTACGTCTGGATCAAGGAGGGTCTCTACGACAAACAATATGTCGAGACGCACACGGTCGGTTTCGACAAGTGGCAGGCCTATCTGCTTGGCGAAGAGGACGGCATTGCGAAAACGCCGGAGTGGCAAGAAAAAGAGACCGGCGTTCCGGCCAAAGACGTCCGCGCGCTGGCCCGCGAATGGGGCAGGAAGCGCGTTTATCTCGCGCCGGGCGGGTGGGGCAATGGCCACGGCGGCGCCTGCCGCAACCAGACCGGAATTCAATGGGCGCGCGTGATGGTGTGTCTGGTCGCCATGCAGGGCCTCGGCAAGCCCGGCGTAAACATGGGCAATTTGCAGTGGGGCTGCCCGCTAGATTTCAATTTCTACTTTCCGGGCTATGCCGACGGCGGCATGTCGGGCGACCTGGAAAATACCGCGATGCCGGTCGAGCTGTACCAGCGAATGCCGCAGCTGCCGACGATGAATTCAAATGGCCAGCGTATCCCGCGCATTTTCGTGCCGGAGGCGATCATCGACGGCAAAGCGGAAGGCTATCCGTGGGTCGGAAAATCGATTGAGCACCAGTTCGCGCGCTTCGCCTATCCGGCACCCGGCCACGCGCCGGTGCGCATGCTCTACAAATACGGCGGCTCGATACTTTCGACTATGAACAACACCAATCGCTGGGTGCGGATGTATCAATCGCCGAACTTGGAATTTGTCGTCAATCAGTCGATTTGGTTCGAAGGCGAAGCGAAATTCGCCGACGTCATCCTGCCCGCCTGCACCAATTTCGAGCGTGCCGATATCAGCGAGTGGGCGGGACTCGGCGGCTATGGCCATCATGGCCAGCAGCAACTCAATCACCGGGTCATCGTGTTCCAAGCGCCGGCGATCAAGCCGCTGGGCGAATCGAAATCCGATTTTCGGATCTTCAACGAACTTTGCAAGCCGCTCGGCCTCGCTAACTATTTTTCAGAGGGCGTCAACGAGATAGATTGGGTCAAGCGCATTTTTCTCGCATCCGACCTGCCGAAATATATTTCGTGGAGGAAATTTATAAAGCGCGGCTATTTCGTCGTGCCGTCGGAAAAAGAGAAGTTGCGCGCGCCGGTGTCGTTCCGTTGGTTCTACGAAAACCGCAAGAAGGACGTGCCCGAGGCGCAACCGCTGCCGGCCGATTATACGGAAGAATACTTGCGCGGGCTGCAGACCCAATCCGGCAAGCTGGAATTCGAATGCAATTCGCTCAAACGTTTCAATGATCCCGAACGGCCGCCGATCGTCAAATACGAGCCGTCGTGGGAAGGCGCGCATTCCGGCGATCTATTCACGCGCTACCCGCTGCAATTGCTGACGCCACATTCGAAATATTCGTTCCACACCCAGGGTGACGGCAAAGATTCGTTCCTGCTCAATATTGAGGACCATCGGGTCAAGATCGACGGTTATTATTACTGGATTGTGCGTATCAATGCCGACGACGCGAAGGCGCGTGGCATCGGCAAGCACGATCTGGTCAAGGTCTTCAATGACCGCGGCGCGGTGATCTGCGCCGCACTGCCGACACAGCGGTTGCCGCGCGGCGTGGCGCATGGTTACGAATCGTCCGCAATCTACGATCCGATGGGCGAGCCCGGCAAATCGGTCGATCGCGGCGGCTGTCTTAACCTGCTCACGCCCGAGCGTACGCAGACCAAAACCACCCATTCGCTCGCCGGCGCCAATTCGCTGGTCCAGATCGAACTTTGGGACGGCCGCACCGAGCATATGTCGGCGGCTTTTGCTGCAGCGGAGAAGGACAAGGAAATCAAACGCACGCTCAAGGAAGCACACCTGCTGCCGGCGAAATGACAAATTCTCGTCATCCTGAGGTGGCCGCCATCGGCCGGCCCGAAGTGGCCGGCCCGATGACACGCTCCGCGGCCCTCGAAGGATGCCGACTGAGGCCCCCCAGCCGTCGCCCTTCGAAGCTCGCTGCGCTCGCACCTCAGGGTAACGAACAGGAATCAGTGTATCCGCTATGAAAAAATGGAACATGATCATCGACGTAGCTGAGTGCACCAATTGCAATCTGTGCACGCTTGCCGCCATGGATGAATATGTCGGCAATGAATGGCCCGGCTATTCGGCGCCCATGCCGAAGCACGGGCATAAGTGGATCAATATTCTGCAGAAAGAACGCGGGCGGATGCCGATGATCGACATCGCCTATGTTCCCACCATGTGCAATCACTGCGACGATGCCCCATGCATGAAAGCGGCGCCGCAGGGCGCAATCGAGAAGCGCCGCGACGGCATCGTCATCATCGATCCAGAGAAAGCCAAGGGTCAGAGGCAACTGGTCGATGCCTGCCCTTACGGCCACATCTGGTGGAACGAGGAGCTGCAGCTGCCGCAGGCCTGGCCGTTCGATGCGCATCTGCTCGATCGCGGCTGGCAACAGACTCGCGGCGAGCAATCCTGCCCGACCGGCGCGATGCGCGCCATCAAGGTCGAGGACGAGGAGATGGCCAGGCTCGCGCGCGAGCAAAATCTCGAAATTCTCAAGCCTGAGCTCGGCACCAAGCCGCGCGTTTACTATCGCAATCTGTGGCGCTATTCAAAATGCTTCATCGGTGGCTCGGTCGCCGAAGAACGGCAAGGCGTCATCGAATGCGTCGAGGGCGCAAGCGTTCAGTTAGTCAAAGACGGCGCCTCGGTCGCGGTAACCACCACAGATGGCTTCGGTGATTTTAAATTCGATCGACTAGACGAGAATTCAGGAACTTATTCGGTGCAGATCTTCTCCGGCGGGCGATCGAAGGTTTTGCAAGTCAATTTAGAGACCAGCATCAATCTGGGTGAAATCAGGCTCTAAGCTTGAAAAGCTTGCCCTTGGACTTGGTCCGTGGGTGGTAGCCACTTTCCCAACAGCGGTCACTCTGGCGGAGTACCGTTTGCCGCCAACACCTCGCCGGCAAGATAGAGCGAGCCGGTAATGAGGATTCGTGGCGCCGGATGAAGACCGAGTTTGCCGGCCAGCGTGACTGCACTTTCGAGATCGTCGCGTGCCAGCGCCGGAATCCCAGCCTTGCCGGCGACTTCGGCGAGTTCGACCGCCGGGACCGTCTTCTCCTGATGGATCGGCACGGTAATCGCGCGGCGCGCTAGACCGGAAAAGTTCTTCAGGAACCCGGCGCAGTCCTTGGTCGAAAGCATGCCGACAATCAGAACGAGGGGCCGCGACACGCGCTCCTCGAGATCGGCAAGGGCGGCCGCAACCGCCTGCCCGCCATCGGGATTATGCCCTCCGTCGAGCCAGACTTCGCTGCCCGGGGGTGCCAGATCGGCAAGCCTGCCGTGCGATAGCCGCTGCATGCGCGCCGGCCAATCGACGCGGACCATGGCCGCTTCGTACGCGGCGGCGGGAAGTTTGAGCCCGCTCGCCCGCAGCGCCGCAATAGCGGCGCCGGCATTCCCGAACTGATGTCGGCCGTAGAGCCTGGGCGCCGGCAGATCGAGTAGCCCATCCTCGTCTTGATAGACCAGCCGCCCTCGTTCCTCGGTCGCGGTCCAATTTTCGCCGGCGATTCGAAGCGGCGCGCGTAGCCGCGCCGCCTGCCGCTCGATCACGGCGAGCGCTTCGCGCGCCTGACCCGCGATAATTGCCGGCACGTGCGGCTTGATAATGCCGGCCTTCTCAGCGGCGATCTCGGCAAGCGAGTCGCCGAGAAATTCACGATGATCGAGCGACACGCGGGTGATGACACTGGCTAGCGGGCGCTCAATGACATTGGTGGCGTCGAGCCGCCCGCCAAGTCCTACTTCGAGCAAGGTCAAATCAGCCGGATGGCGGGAGAACAGCAGGAACGCTGCGGCAGTTTCCATTTCGAACACCGTGATCGGCGCGCCGCCGTTTTTAGCTTCGCATTCGGCAAGCGCTTCACCGAGTTCGGCGTCTCCGACCAGCTGGCCGCCACCGTCTTGGCCAATCCGGAAACGCTCATTGAGACGGACGAGATGGGGCGAGGTGTAGACGTGAATCGTCGTGCCGGCCGCTTCGAGGGCCGCACGCATGAACGCGATTGCGGAACCTTTGCCGTTCGTCCCAGCCACATGGATGGCCGGCGGCAGGCGCCGCTGCGGATTATCGAGCCCAGCAAGGAGCCGCTCGATACGCTCGAGCGAAAGATCGATCCGCTTGGGGTGGAGCGCCAATAATCGCGCCAGCGTGGCATCGAGCGGCACGGCTTGGGCACTGCGGGCGCTCACGCGATCGTTGCATCCATAGCTGCCGCGGGCGCCAAAAGCCGCGACTGTGGCGCGCTGGCGGGCGCCCTCAGGAACAACCGGCATAACTTCGCAATGGTGCTCCGTAACTCGTGCCGGTGCACCACCATGTCGACCATACCGTGATCGCGCAGATATTCGGACTTCTGAAAGCCCTCCGGCAACTTCTCGCGGATGGTTTGCTCGATGACGCGTGGACCGGCAAAGCCGATCAGCGCGCCCGGCTCCGCGATATGGACATCGCCGAGCATGCCATATGACGCGGTGACGCCGCCGGTCGTCGGGTTTGTCAGTACGACGATATAAGGCTTGCGGGCCTCGCGTATGCGCTGCACCGCGATTGTGGTACGCGGCAACTGCATCAGCGAGAGGATGCCCTCCTGCATCCGTGCGCCCCCGGAGGCTGCGAACATCACGAACGGACAGCCTTTCTCGACCGCGGTGTCGAGGCCTTTGATCACAGCCTCACCTGCGGCCATGCCGAGCGAGCCGCCCATGAAATCGAAGTCCTGCGCTCCGATCACTACGGCAAAGCCGTCAAGCTTTCCGTAGCCGAGCTTCACGGCATCGTTGAGGCCGGTCTTGCTGCGCGCATCTTTGAGCCGATCGACATAGCGTCGCTCGTCGCGGAACCTCAGCGGATCGAGCGGCACCTCGGGTACCGCAATGTCGAACCAGGTCTGATTGTCGAACATCGATTTGAGGCGCGCCGTTGCGCTCATCCGCATGTGGTAGTTCGAGCCAGGGATGACAAATTGATTGGCCTCGACATCTTTATAGAAAACGAGCTGGCCGGTTTCTGGGCACTTGATCCATAAATTTTCCGGAACCTCGCGGCGCTGCAGGAGGTTGCGGATTTTCGGCCGTACGTTGGAAATCCAGTTCATTGCACCATGACTCTCACGGCAGGCTTAATCACTGATCCACTATACCATTCCCAAGACAGGCGCTTTGGCAATCGGGATCGGGGGCCAGGCGCCCTTGTTGCCGCCCGTCGCCCGGCACAATTTTGCCTTTGTCTTCAATCATGTACCTGGGCCGGACAACGCCGGACGCGGCCGACTGGCAAGCCAGAGTAAAGCCAAGGGTAACCAAGTGCGGTTACGGCCACCGCTACATATATGTGTAAATGGCCGAGTCTGAATTAGAGTGCGGGTTGCAGGGAAGAACGGCGTGAAGAAAGCTGTTGCCACAATTTTCGTTCTCAGCACGCTGGTGGCGGCGCAATGCGCCGCCGCGGCAGACCTGTCGGTTGCGCCCCTCTACAAGGCACCACCGCCGCAAGTGGCGCCCATCTATAACTGGACGGGTTTCTATATCGGCGCCAATGGCGGCGGCGGTTGGGGTCGCTCCTGGTGGCAATCGCAATCGACGGCAATCAATCTTTCCGGCGCTCAAGTGGGCGGCACAGCCGGCTACAATTTGCAGTTCGGCAACACCGTGCTTGGTCTCGAAGGCGACCTCGATTGGTCGAACCTGAAAGGTACAAGCGGTGCTGCGCTCTGCCCCGGCTGCAGCACGAGCGATAGCTGGCTCTCGACCGTGCGTGGGCGCGCCGGTTACGCTTTCGGCGGCGTCCTGCCG
>JBASAH010000466.1:0-9333 GCA_049650505.1 Xanthobacteraceae bacterium | reverse complement strand
GTCCTCGGCCACGGACTCGTCTTGGGCGAAGTCGGTCGGTATTTCGCCCTTGCCGCGCCGCGCGAACTCGGCCTTGCAGACGTTGCGCAAGATCGCCAATAGCCACGGCTTCATTGCCGGTCCCCGATAGCTATCGAAGTGGCGCAACGCCCGCAGATAGCAATCCTGAACTGCATCCTCGGCGTCGGTCGGGTTACGCAGGAGATAGCGCGCCAGCGTGTAAAGATCGTCGAGATGGGGTAATGCGGCGTCGCGAAAACGCCGCATCCGTTCTTGTTCGGCAACTGCATCATTCGCCATCGCGTCGTGCCCGGGCATCCACGATATTTCATCGGGTCCATGTTGCTGTAGCCGATTGTAGCATTATTGCGTAGCGTTGCTGCCCGTTGTTGCTTCCACGACGATGGAGCCCACCATTTGCGGGTGCAGATAGCAGAAGTACTGGTAGGTCCCAGGCGTGGTGAAGGTAAACGAAAAGGTATCGTCGGTGTCCATCGCCGGCGATTTTTTGAAGGCATTGTTCGACGAGGCGATGCCGTGGACGATGTCGTCCCGGTTGGTCCAGGTTACGGTGGTGCCGGCTTTCACCGTCACCGCTTTTGGATTGAAGATGAAGTTGTCGATGAACACCGTACCCGGCGTGGCTTCGGCCCGGGCAAACAGCACGCTGGCTGCGAGCACCGAGCCAATGGCGGCGCCGAGTACGGAAGAAGCGATGAGGGGACGCAACATTTTGCTCTCTTAACCGGTTGTTGTCTTAGCCTTGCAGTGGCGAGTCGACGATCGCGAGGCGCTGCTCGTTTTGTTTGAAGTTGACGTTGGCGATGCCGAGCATCTTTCGCAGTTGGTCTTCCGGCACTTTCATCGGGCCTGGTGACGGCGCCGTGCCGGGTGCGGGCTGTGGGAATGCGGTCGAACGCGCGGTGTGGAACGTGACGTTACCTTCCACCTTCTGCATCACCTGGTGGATATGGCCGTTGAGCACGGTCACCGAACCGAACTTCTTGAGGTAGGACAAGGCCTGGGCGCTGTCGTCCGTGCCCCAGCCCCAGTCCTGATAGATCGTCCAGAGCGGGACATGGGCGAACAGGACGATCGGCGTCGATGCCGAACGGGCTTTGACATCGTGCTCCAGCCATTCGAGCTGCTCGGTGCCGAGATTGCCCAAACCGCCGGCTTTGAGATCGAAGGTATTGACCAGTCCGATAAAGTGCACGCCGTTGGCGTCGAAGCTGTACCAGCCGTGACCCTTGGCGGCGCGGCCGTAACGCTCTTGATAGATTTTGCGATCGGTATCGACGAAGTCGTGTTCGCCGGGCACGTAATGCACGTCGAGCCGCGACTGCGAAATAATATGATCGGCGTCGTCGAATTCCTTTTCCTTCGACAGGTGGGTGATGTCGCCGGTGTGGATCATGAAGGCCGGCTTCTGCGGCAAGGTGTTGACCTTTTTAATCGCCTCTTCCAGCGTGCCCAGCGCATTGGGGTTGGCAGGCTTGTCAAACCCGACGTGGCTGTCGCTGATTTGCAGGAAAGTAAGGCCGCGCGTGTCGGCCGCCTGCGCCTCGCCCATGATGCCGAGCGAGTGCGGCACGCCGCCCGAAATTGTCCACAAGACTCCGGTGCCGCACCAGGTCATGCATTCCAGCACCTTGCGGCGGCTGACGCCGTCCCGATGATCGAATTCACTCATTGCGAATCTCCTTTTCAGCCGCCTCGTCCCCGGCCATTACGGTTCTGCGGCTCCGTAAGGTCTGATTGGCGGAATACAGGCTTTATTCCCGGTTCTGGTGGAGAATTCGGGGGTGACGCCCCCTTATGAAGCGCAGAAGCCCTGCCAGGGCCAAGGCCGCCGCGCTCGTCCCTTGGGAAAAGCCGAGCCTTTTCAATGCGCAATGATCGGTCGGCGTTCGCAATGGCGTCCGGATCGGCTTTTTCGGCGTCGGGCCCCTAGAACTCGAAGCGCACGCCGGCGGGACGCGATCACCAAGTCGCGATCACGGGAATAGCCGCCATCCGATCCGAGTCTTTATCAGCAAAAGGACGCACTGACGTCACGCCGTGCCGCAATCGCTTCTCCAGGCGTGACTCGATTTTTCGGAGCGACACATGATGCGTTTTATTCTCGTCAATGGCCGTATTCCCCGCACGGCAACGTATTGCGTGTTGTGCGGCGCTAAGACCGAAGGCAACTACGTCCGAGATATCAGCACCCAATTCTGCTACTGCGACGGTGCCTGCTTCGCCGGCCATCCCGCATTGCCGCAGCGTGCGCTCGCATTTCACGCGAGGGCCGCGTCATGAAATGCGACCATTGCCGCAGATCATTGGGACCAATCAGCCGCAACTATTGGGGGATGCGATTTTGCTCGCTTACGTGCCAAGCAGCGTACCTGCACCGCCTCAATCACGGGACACAGAGAAAGATAAGCGAGAGAGTCCATGTCGCGCATAATTAAAAAATCCGCCCTCATGATGCAAAGTTTTCTTGTCCTGGCGTCAGCGCTAGCTGCTGTCAATTCAGTCATTGCCATGGCGGCGCAGGAGCACGCCGTGAATAGATCCGCGCCCAGCGCCGTCGTTTTCGCGCCTGTGGAAAAGAGCAGTGGTGTGCCGTCGTCGTCCACGCTTCGCAATTCAGCTTCGAATGATGTTAGAGCAAGCAAAGCAAGCGGACGCCAGAGTACCGATCCTTCGGGTTGGCAAGGACCTCCACCTTGGCCGTCGTTAAATCATGATTGACGGAATTTTTGCCGGCCGGAAAGCATGCGGCGCCGCCAAACGTGCAACGCAACGATTAAATCAGGTGGATGAGAGATCGATCTAAAGCCGTTTCGCTTTAGTGTGCTGCTTTAGTGTGCTGCGGCCGCCGCTTTGGCGCTCGCCGATCGCGCCCGCGCCGCGCAGAAATTCTCGACCGCGGCGACGATTGCGGCGCTGGTGAGCGATCGCCGCTCCGGCGTGCCCAATTCCAGTTCTTCCTGTCGGTTGACGATGGATCCCGCCTCGAGCAGTACGGCCGGCATTCTGGTCTGGCGCAGCACGATCAGCTGATCATAGCGGTACACGCCGGCCTCGGCATCAACCAGGATACGGCGGCGATGGCCCATGAGAGCCAGGGTGTAATGGGGGGTGTAATGCAGCCCGCGGCTTTCCAGTTCACGGCCGAGCAAGCTGCCGAATTTCAAGCTTCCGGCCGGATCGGCATTTTCGTTCGAGATGAAGATCGCGTAGCCTGGGTAGTTATCATTGAATTGGGTTTTCAGCCCGGCGTATTCCCAGTTTTGCTTCAGATTGTCGGGAACCGAATCGTGATGAATCGCGATGAACAAATTTGCGTGCATGCTGTTGGCGCGGGCCGCGCGCTCGACCAGGCCTCGCCACGGCGCGGTCGCGGTGATCAGCAGCACGGTTTGCTGGAAGCCGGCGTCGAGCAAACCCTGGTTGATGTCGCGGGCTAGCCGAAGGTTGAACGCATATTCGGCAATACCCCGCGCGCTCATCGCGCCCGGTACATCGACCGTGTGTCCGACGTCCACCAGGACGCGGAACGTAGAACGTGGGCAAGCGTCAGGCGTCACCTCGGTCGCGCGTCGGTGGTCCTGCGCACGCACGACCTGCGACGCAACCAGCGCGATCGCGAGAAGCGCAATCACGAGAATGGCGCCTAGCTTTGTCGCCGCCTGTCGCAGCCCGCCCATCACGCCTCTATATTAACGCACCGGCCGAAAATTTCCATCACTTTGACTGCTCGTGACCGCTCGGGGCGCCCATGCCAGCCCGGTTTGCCTTGATTTTATATTGGCGATCATGCCGATATGCCGGAGAGACTGTTTGCTCGAGGAGCGCAATATGGTTCGCGAACCCATGCTGACGACGGGGCCAATTGCCGATCTTCGCCCGACTCAACTTACCGTCGGAATGCGCGAAGTCGAAGCCAAGCGCAAGCAATGGCGTGAAATCGCCGCCAAAGAGGGCGGAAAATTTCTCGGCAAGCACATGATTCCGACCGTGCTCGGTCCAAAAGCGCGTCACTATGTGGTCGATCATCATCATCTTGCGCGCGCCCTCCATGACGAAGGCGTCAAGGACGTGGCGGTGACGCTCATCGCCAATCTCAGCAAGCTCGAGCAGGACGAGTTTTGGACCGTAATGGACAATCGCTCTTGGATGCATCCCTTCGACAGCAAAGGTCAGCGCCGGCACTACAGGGATATTCCCAAGCGCATGGTCGACCTGGTTGATGATCCGTTCCGCTCGCTCGCAGGGGAGCTGCGGCACGCCGGTGGCTTTGCCAAGGACACCCACGCCATTCAGCGAATTTCTCTGGGCCGATTTCCTGCGCCGGCGCATGAAGCGCAAAACGGTCGAGCGCGACTTCGAGCGCGCCGTCGAAAAAGCGATTAAATTGGCCAAGAGCGAGGATGCCGCCTACTTGCCAGGATGGTGCGGCCCATTGGAGGAGGCCTGATCGGAACCGGGCGGCCGAACTCGGTATGGCTGCGCTGATCGGGGCAGCCGGCGCGCCACAGCTTTGCTATAATCCGGGGACGACGATTGACGGGTACGACCATTGACGGGGAGGGCGGTACGCGATCCTTCGGGGCGCCGCCGTGAGGCGCCATCAGGAACCGCATTCATAGACCATGAATGTTCATCGTGCAGGTGTCATCCTGTTGCTGGCTGCCGGCGCACTGGCCGGCTGCAGCAGCTCCGGCAAAGACCAGCAGGCGGTAGATCCCAATACCTTTCCGGCTAACTACCGCACCCAGCTCGTAGCGTTTCTGCGTCAGTCCTTAACCAATCGCGCCGACTTCCGTGGCGCCATGATTTCCGAGCCGGCGCTCAAGTCGGTCGGGCCGACTGAGCATTATGTGGTTTGCCTGCAGTTCAACCCTCGCAGTCTGATCAAGACCAAGGTCGCGGTGTATCTCTCCGGACAAATGACGCAGTTCATCGATGCCACGCCTGAGCAATGCGCAAACGCCGCCTACCAGCCGTTCAAGGAGCTTGATGCGGCGGTCCCGGCGGCGTGAACGTTCCGCGGTAATGCGCTAAGCCATAAACAATGGACACCGAAGTATTGATTGTTGGGGCCGGACCGACCGGCCTGACACTCGCCATCGATCTCGGCAGACGCGGGGTGCGCTGCACGTTGCTCGAGCAGAAGGATCAACCCGCCTTCCTGCCGAAGATGGAACGGGTGAACGCCCGCTCGATGGAAATTTACCGCCGCATAGGCTTGGCGGAAAAAATCCGCGCCGCCGGGCTGCGCGCGGATTGCCCGATGGATGTCTATATCGTGCTGTCGCTGACGGAGCCGCCGCTGTTGCACCTTCCTTATCCGTCAGTGGCGCAAGCGCGAGCGCAAGCACGCGCCACGAATGATGGAACGTTGCCGCTCGAGCCCTATCAGCTTATCTCGCAATATACCCTCGAGCCGCTGTTGAAATCGGTCGCCGAAACCATTCCAGCGGTGACTGTGCGGTTCGGTTGGGAATTCCTCTCGCTGCACCAGGACGGCGAAGGCGTTACCGCGCGCATGCGCAGTAGCAAAGGCGACGAGCAGGAGATGCGCGCGGCTTATCTCGTCGGCTGCGATGGCGGGGCGAGCACCGTCCGCAAAGAACTCGATATCGAGCTCTCCGGCGAAGGCAATCTGTTGGAACTACGCCAAGCACTGTTTCGCTGCGATGAATTGTTCGAACACCTGCCGATCGGCAATGGCCCGGGCCGCGGCCGGCACTATCACGTGGCGGACGACAAAGCCACGTTCTTGATCATGCAGGATTCCACTAATCACTGGACGCTGCATTCGGTTCTCGACGGCGACGAGGCGATGAGGACCACGTTCGAACGCACCGTTGGGATTCTCCCCAAATACGAGATGCTGTCCTGCGCGCCGTGGCGACAGAATCTGTTGCTCGCCGACCGCTATGGCCACGGCCGCGTCTTCATTGCCGGCGACGCAGCGCATCTGGTGATCCCGACCGGGGGCCTAGGCATGAATTCCGGCGTCGGCGACGCCATCGATCTGTCGTGGAAGCTTGCCGCCACACTTGCCGGCTGGGGCGGGCCGAATTTGCTGAAGTCATATGAGATCGAGCGTCGCCAGATCGGCGAACGCAATGTCGGTGCTTCGCGCTATGCAACGATTGGTCGTCGCAAATGGCGCGCCATGTGGCGCCCAAATATTCGCGAAGATTCTCCTGCTGGAGCCGAGACCCGGAAAAACCTGAGCGCCGTCGCCAATATTGAGCAGCGCAAGAGCAACGAGATGATCGGCGCCGAGCTCGGCTATCGCTATGTCGACTCGCCGATCATCAGCAACATCCCGGGCGGACCGGAACATCTATTCCGGGAATATCAGCCAACCACTTGGCCGGGCGCACGGTTGCCGCACGTTTGGCTCGATGATGGCACGCCGATCCAGGATCGCATTCCCGACGCCTACACGATCCTCAAGCTCGGCGGCACGAAAGCGGACGCGCGCGGCCTCGAAGCCGCGCTCCGCGGGCGTGGTGCGCCGGTGAGGGTGCTCGACATTCCCGAGCGGATCGCACGTGAGATTTACGGACATAACCTCATCTTGGTGCGGCCCGATCTGCACGTGGTGTGGCGCGGCAATGCGGCGCCCGACGAACCGGGACAAATCGCGGCTCTCGCGACCGGCCACTAGTGTTCCGATTCCGAAGTTCGCACGCTTTACCGGCACGCTAGTACGAAGCTGCAGTCAGCTTCTCTGCGGCAATGGATTTATTCCACGTATAATTGCCGGTTTGGCGAAATATTCTCCTCTTTGCAGGCGCTCAAGGCGTACTATATAGAAAATCATTCTATCTTCGGCTTTTGGCGAATGCCTCGCCAGACGAGGAGTGCTTGATGACCTCTCCACTCGACCAAAAGAAAATCAAGATCGCCGGCCCGGTCGTGATCACCGCCAACCGCGTTGACGATGGCGCGGTGGTTTACCGGAGCCCCGATGGCCGCTGGACCACCGAACTCGACGCCGCGGCCGTCGCAATCGACGCAGACAGTGCGCGTGCGCTGGCTGAGGCGGCGGCAGAGGACGACCTGAACGCGATAGGGCCTTACATCGCGCCGGTCAGTGTTCTCCCCGGCGGCCACGTTCGACCGGGGAACTTGCGCGAATTGATCCGTCGCGGCGGGCCGACCATCGAACTGCCGGCGCCGCTCGGGCCTTGAGCGAGCCGATCGCATGTACGTTTATGACGCTTTCGATCGCCGG
Source organism: Xanthobacteraceae bacterium (assembly GCA_049650505.1). Classification (GTDB taxonomy): domain Bacteria; phylum Pseudomonadota; class Alphaproteobacteria; order Rhizobiales; family Xanthobacteraceae; genus BOG-931. The sequence continues at coordinate 2,084 of JBASAH010000466.1, read as the reverse complement.
CTCCTTGCCGAGCGGGTCACGGAATTCCGCGACCAGGTCGCGCGCCGGCTCTCAGGAGAATTGAGCGAAGAAGAATTCAAGCCGTTGCGGCTGATGAATGGCGTCTACCTGCAGCTGCACGCCTATATGCTGCGCATCGCCATTCCTTATGGCACGCTCTCTACGCTGCAGCTGCGCAAGCTTGCCGAGATCGCGCGCAAATACGACCGCGGCTACGGCCATTTCACAACCCGCCAGAACATTCAATTCCACTGGATCAAGCTCGCCGAATTGCCGGACGCGATGGCGGAGCTTGCCAGCGTCGGCATGCACGGCATGCAGACGAGCGGCAACAACGTGCGCAACATCACGACCGACCAATGGGCCGGCGTCGCGCCCGATGAGATTGAGGATCCGCGCATTTGGGCCGAACTCATTCGCCAGCATGTCACGCTGCATCCCGAATTTTCCTTCATGCCGCGCAAATTCAAGATTGCGCTCGGCGCGTCGAGCCGCGACCGCGCGGCGCTACGCATCCACGATATGGCGCTGCGGCTGCATCGCAATGCGGCAGGTGAAACCGGCTTTGAAGTGATGGTCGGCGGCGGATTGGGCCGTACGCCCTATCTCGCCCAAACCATCAAACCATTCCTGCCCAAGCGCGATGTGCTCTCTTATGTCGAGGCGGTGCTGCGCACCTACAATCAGTTCGGCCGCCGCGATAACATTTGGAAGGCGCGTATCAAGATCCTGGTGCACGACCTTGGCGCCGAGGCCTTTGCCAAGGAAGTCGAGGCAGAATGGCAAGGCATCAAGGACGGCGCGCTCGCGCTCGATCCGGCGATGGTGGCGGAGATCGCGAGCCGCTTCCGTTATCCGGATTATGAGAAGCTCGACGATAGCCCGCCGCAGCTTGCAAAGGTACGGCGCGACGACCGCGGCTTCGATACCTGGACGACTAATTGCGTCGCCAATCACAAAGTCTGCGGCTATGCCGTCGTGACGTTGTCGCTTAAGCCGCAAGGCGGCACGCCGGGTGACTGCACCGCCGTGCAGATGGATAAGCTTGCCGATCTTGCCGACCGCTATTCGTTCGGAGAGATCCGCGTCGGCCACGAGCAGAACCTGGCGCTGCCGCACGTCGCGCAGCGCGATCTGCCGGCGCTATGGCGCGAGCTTAATGCCATCGGTCTGGCGCAGACAAATGTCAACCTGATCACCGACATCATTTCCTGTCCGGGCCTCGATTATTGCAGCCTCGCCAATGCGCGCTCGATTCCAATCGCGCAGGAAATCACGCAGCGTTTCCGCGACCTCGATATGCAGCGCGATCTCGGCCGCCTGCACATAAATATTTCCGGCTGCATCAATGCCTGCGGCCATCATCACGTCGGCCATATCGGCATTCTCGGTGTGGAGAAAAATGGTGAGGAATTCTATCAGATTACGCTTGGCGGCAAGGCCGATGAGAATGCCACGCTTGGTACGCTGATAGGCCCGGCCGTGCCCTACGCGCAGGTGGCGGATGTCGTGGAGGACATCGCCGCGGCCTATCTCGAGTTACGCGAGCAGCCACAGGAATTGTTCATCGACACGGTGAAGCGGCTTGGGGTCGAGCCGTTTCGGGAGCGCGTCTATGCCGCTCGTTGAAAACGGCCAGATCGTGCAGGACCGCTATCTGCATGTCGAGGATGACGGGTCGATCCCAGACCGGGTGCCGGCGATCGTTTCGGCACGACGCTTCCTCGCCAATGCCGATGCGCTGGTCCGCCGCGACGGTTCGCTCGGCGTTTCGTGGCCGAACGATCGCCGCATCGCCGAGTTGGCGCCGTGGCTTGGACATCTGGCCCTGGTCGCGCTGCACTTTCCCAAATTTCGCGATGGGCGCGCCTACAGCCAGGCGCGGCTGCTGCGCGAGACCTACGGGTTTGGCGGCACGCTGCGAGCCACCGGCGATGTGTTACGCGATCAATTTCATTTTCTCATCCGCGCCGGTTTCGATTCGTTCGAGGTGAAGAAGCCGGCGGATGCGCGCGTCTTTGCCGAGGCGGCCGCCCGCTACAGCGTGGTCTATCAGCCGAGCGCCGATGGCCGCGTGCCGGCGC
>JBASAH010000465.1:0-1640 GCA_049650505.1 Xanthobacteraceae bacterium | reverse complement strand
TCGGGTGCGTTGTCCTTTGGCAATTGCGAGCCAACGCCACGTTCTTTGCATTTTCCCAGCATACACGCCGTCATTCGGCACGTTTTCCCATGCCTATTGGCTTTTGGGCCGAGTGCGCGCCTTCATGCCGCCGCAGGGCCTTCTGCTGATTGCTGCTTACCTGCCTGCATCATGGCCGGTTCGTTTCATCGACGAAAATATTGCGCGGACTAGCGCCGCCGATTTCAGATGGGCCGATGTCGTTCTGGTCAGCGGCATGCACATCCAGGCGCCGCAGATCCACGACATCGCACAGCGCGCGAAGGCGGCCGGTAAAACCACCGTACTCGGTGGAGCATCGGTTTCCGGTGCTCCAGAACTCTATCCGGAATTCGATTATTTACATATCGGGGAAATTGGGGACGCGACTGACCGTCTCATCGCTTGTCTTGATGACAGTCTAACGCCACCGCCGGAGCAAATACGCTTCGAGACAAAGGAGCGGCTGCCCCTACCCAGCTTTCCGTTGCCGGCTTACGATCTTATTCAGCTTGATCGTTATTTGATTGGCAGTTTGCAATTCTCGAGTGGATGCCCTTATCGCTGCGAATTCTGTGACATACCCGCGCTCTACGGTCGCCAGCCGCGGCTCAAAACACCCGAACAGATTATTGCCGAACTCGATGCCATGCTGGCCCAGCCGGGCCATCCGTCGGTGGTCTATTTCGTTGACGACAATTTCATAGGTAACCGCAAGGCGGCACGCGAGATACTACCGCATCTCATCACCTGGCAGCGCAAGCATGGTTACCCGCTGCAATTTGCCTGCGAAGCTACGCTTAATCTCGCCAAGCAGGGCGAAGTTCTTTTGCTCATGCGCGAGGCGCAATTCCTCACTGTTTTCGTTGGTATCGAGACGCCGGACGCCGATGCGCTAAAGGCGATGCGCAAGGAACACAACGCCGCACTGCCAATGATGGAGGCGATAAGGACGTTGAACAGATACGGGCTCGAGGTGACGTCAGGCATCATCCTCGGCCTTGATACCGAAACTAGCGACAGTGAGGGCCGTCTCAAAGCCTTCATCGATCTCTCGGGTATTCCAATCCTCACTATCAATCTGCTGCAGGCTTTACCGCGGACACCATTGTGGGACCGCCTCAAGCGCGACGGCCGATTGATCGCCGATGGCGCTGGGCTCGAAAGCAACGTGCAATTCTTGCGGCCCTACGACGAAGTGGTTGCGGGTTGGCGGCGGTGCATAGCTCACGCTTACGATCCCGAACGTTTGTTCGCGCGCTTTGCTCACCAAGTAGACGCGACCTACGCAAATCGCATGGACGTTCCCGCGCGCGGCAAGCTAACCGCCAGAAATCTTCGCGAGGCTGTGGTGCTGGGGTTTAATATCGTGCTTTGGATCGGCCTACTGTCGAATTACCGGCGCCCCTTCTGGCGCGCCGCGCGGCACGCCTTAAGCCGTGGTCAGATCGACGCGGCGCTCGGCATGGGGCTCGTGGCTTATCATCTCATCCAATTCTCTCGCGAAGCGCTGCGTGGCGAACAGAACGCGTCGTTCTACTCTGCGCATAAACGTGCAGCCATGGACTATACCCTTGAAGGTGTGCCTGCGCTGCGCGGTCAACCGCTGGAAACGCATTGAG
>JBASAH010000464.1:0-21560 GCA_049650505.1 Xanthobacteraceae bacterium | reverse complement strand
GATCAACTCAAAGCGGTCGAGGACCGCGAGATCAAGGACGTCATCAAAAAGCAGGAAGCGGCCGGGCTTCAATCGATCACCGACGGCGAATTTCGCCGGTCGTGGTGGCATCTCGATTTCCTGTGGGGACTGGATGGCGTCGAACGGCATGTCATGGATAGCGGCATCGCCTTTGCCGCGGTGACGACCCGCAACGAAGGCGTGAAGGTTACCGGCAAGCTCGGCTTCTCCACGCACCCAATGATCGAGCACTTCAAGTTCGTCAAAACCAATGCTGGCCGCACGCCGAAAATGACCATTCCCGCGCCATCGGCGCTGTACGGCCGGCCGGTGCCGACCCCGATCGACAAATCGGTCTATCCGAAGCTCGATACGTTCTTCGACGATCTCGGCCAGGCCTACCGCAAGGCAGTGCGCGCCTTTGCCGATGCCGGCTGCCGTTACCTGCAGCTCGACGAAGTGTTCATCGCCATGCTGTGCGATCCGAAATATCGGCAGCAGATGAAGGATCGCGGCGACGACCCGCAGGCGCTCGGCACGCTTTACGGCGACCTCATCAATGTCGCGATATCCGACATTCCGCCCGACATGACCGTGACCATGCATCTGTGTCGCGGCAACTACAAATCGACCTTCATGGGCAGCGGCGGCTACGAGGCGATGCAGGAAGTGTTGTTCGATCGCATCAAGGTGCACGGTTATTTCATGGAATATGACAGCGAACGCGCCGGCGGCTTCGAACCGCTGCAGCGGCTGCAGAAAGGCCGCGCCGCGGTGCTCGGCCTGGTGACGACCAAGACCGGCGCGCTGGAATCCAAGGACGCCATCAAGCGGCGCATCGAGGAGGCGGCCCGCTTCGCCGATCTCGATCAGCTTTGTCTGTCGCCGCAATGCGGCTTCGCCTCGACCGAGGAAGGCAATATCCTCGCCGAGGACGATCAATGGGCGAAGCTGCGTATGATCGGCGACGTCGCGCGCGAGGTTTGGGGGTAGGAATCCCCTGCAATCGTCATTGCCGGGCTTGACCCGGCAATCCATAGGGCGGCATCGCTGCATGGACCCCGGCATAGGCGAGCGAAGCGACGCCGTTCCGCGAACGGCTATGCCCGGGGGTGACGAATGAAAAGGGGGCTATTGCAAATGCCGAACATCGTTGCAGGCAAGGTCGCGATCGTCACCGGCGCGGGACGGGGAATTGGCCGCGGCATTGCGCTGTTATTGGCGCAGGAAGGCGCCCGCGTTGTGGTTTGCGACATCGGCGCCAGCCTCGACGGCGCCGGCACGGATATCGGCCCGGCGCAGGCAGTGGTCGACGAGATCAAAAAAGCCGGCGGCGCAGCGATCGCCTCGACGCTCTCGATCAGCGAGCCGGCCAATGCCGAAAAAATCGTTGCGGCGGCGCTCGAGCACTTCGGCCGCGTCGACGTCCTCGTCAATAATGCCGGCATCTTGCGCGACCGCATCTTCCATCGCATGAGCTGGTCGGACTGGTCGGACGTCATCGACGTGCATCTGCATGGCAGTTTTGCCATGAGCCGCGCTTGCGCCACGCATTTTCGCGAGCAGAATTCCGGCAGCTTCGTGCATATGACTTCGACCTCGGGCCTGGTCGGTAATTTCGGCCAAGCCAACTATATGGCGGCAAAGATGGCCATCGTCGGACTGTCGCGCGGCATCGCGCTCGACATGGCGCGCTTCAACGTGCGCTCGAACTGCATTGCACCGTTCGCCTGGACCCGCATGATCGACTCGATCCCGGCCGAGACCGAGCAGGAAAAGGCGCGCGTCGCGCGCATTCGCGAAATGACGCCGGAAAAAATTGCGCCGCTGACCGTTTATCTCGCCTCGGATCGCGCAGAGGGGATCACCGGACAAATCTTCTCGGTGCGCAACAACGAGATTTATTTGTTCAATCAGAACCGCCCGATCCGCACGCTGCATCGTTCCGACGGTTGGACGCCGGAAAAGCTCGACGCGCAGCTCAAGGGCGCCTTCGGACCGTCCTTCACGCCGCTGGAGCGCTCCGGCGACGTGTTCTCGTGGGACCCGGTGTAATGACCATCGTCTACGACAAGCTCATGGCGCTCGAAGTTCCGCCGGCCGAGCAGAGCTACGGCGCCAAGGACTGCATCCTGTACGCGCTCGGCATCGGGCTTGGCCACGATCCGATGAACGAGAACGATCTCGCCTTCGTTTACGAGAAGAATTTGAAAGTGCTGCCGACCATGGGGACCATCCTCGGCCATCCCGGCTTTTGGGCGCGCGAGCGGGACACTGGGATCGATTGGCTGAAAATCGTCAATGGCGAGCAAGGCATCACGCTGCATCGTCCGCTGGCGGCAAAGGGAACCGTGGTCGGCCGATTGCGCATTGTCGAAGTGATCGACAAAGGCCCCGGCAAAGGCGCGCTGGTGCTGAGCGAACGCAAGGTGACGGACAAAGCGAGCGGGGAGCCGATCGCAACGGTAACGCAGACCACGTTCTGTCGCGGCGATGGCGGCTTCGGCGGTCCGCCGCGCCAGGCGCCGGAGCCGCATCCGATCCCATCTCGCGCACCGGATGCGGTTTGCGATCTCGCGACCCGTCCCGAGGCGGCCCTGATCTATCGCTTGAGCGGCGACCTCAATCCGTTGCACGCCGAACCGGCGGTGGCGAAGCAAGCCGGCTATCCGCGGCCGATCATGCACGGGCTTGGCAATTTCGGCATCGCCGGCCACGCTGTGCTGCAAACGTTTTGCGGTTACGATCCGCAAAAGCTGGTCGCCTTTGCCTGCCGCTTCTCCGCTCCGGTATTTCCCGGCGAGACGCTACGCACGGAAATGTGGCGCGACGGCAAAATCGTCAGCTTTCGTTCGCGCGTCATCGAGCGCGACGTGATCGCGGTCAATAACGGCCGCGCCGAGCTGCGGTAGCGCATGATCCCGAAAAGTGGGAACCGGTTTTCGGATAAGATCATGTGCAAGCGAAAATTCCCCCACCCTTCCCTCCCCCCCGCAAGCGGGGAGGAGGGTTGGAGAGGGGGCAACTTAATCGGATCGCGCTCTGATATGACCACGACCGCTCAGCATGACGATCTGGCACCGGTCCGGGAATCGGTGCGGGCGTTGTGCGCGAATTTTCCCGGCGAATATTGGCGCCGCCTCGACCGCGAGCGCGCCTACCCGGAAGAATTCGTCGCCGCGCTGACCAAAGCCGGCTTTCTCGCAGCGCTCATTCCCGAAGAGTACGGCGGCAGTGGGCTGACGATGACGGCGGCGACCGCGATCATGGAAGAGATCCAGGCGGCCGGGTGCAATGGCGCGGCCTGCCACGCGCAGATGTACACGATGGGCACGCTGCTGCGGCACGGCAGCACGGAACAAAAAAAGCGTTATCTGCCGGCGATCGCGCGCGGCGAATCGCGCCTGCAGGCGTTCGGCGTCACCGAGCCGACTTCCGGCACCGACACGCTGAGTCTGCGCACCACCGCGGTGCGTGACGGCGATCACTACGTCGTCAACGGCCAGAAAATCTGGACCTCGCGCGCCGAACATTCCGATCTCATGTTGCTCCTGGCCCGCACCACACCGCGCGAGCAGGCGCAATCGCGCACCGCCGGCCTTACAGTCTTTCTCGTCGACATGCGCACGGCCAAAAACAAAGGCCTGACCATCCGGCCGATCCGCACCATGATGAACCACGCGACGACCGAGGTGTTTTTCGAAAACTTGCGGGTGCCGGCCGAGGCGGTGATCGGCAAAGAGGGCGAGGGCTTCCGTTACATTCTTTCCGGCATGAATGCCGAGCGCATCCTGATCGCAGCCGAATGCATCGGCGACGCCAAATGGTTCATCGAGAAGGCGACCGCTTATGCCGGCGAGCGCGTCGTGTTCGGCCGCCCGATCGGCCAAAATCAGGGCGTTCAGTTTCCGATCGCGCGCGCTTATATCGGCATGCGCGCCGCCGAACTAATGGTGCGCGAGGCGGCCGCGCTCTACGAAGCAGGCCGCGACTGCGGCACAGAAGCCAATATGGCGAAGCATCTGGCCGCCGAAGCGTCCTGGGCCGCCGCCGACATGTGCGTGCAGACCCATGGCGGTTTCGGCTTCGCCGAGGAATTCGATATCGAGCGCAAATTCCGCGAGACCAGGCTCTACACCGTGGCGCCGATCTCGACCAATCTGGTGCTCTCTTACATCGCCGAGCATGTGCTCGGGCTGCCGCGGTCGTATTGATGCGCCCGGCGATGACGCGGAGAAAATGACTCTCCCCCTCTCAGGTCTCCTCGTCGTTTCGCTCGAACAGGCAGTGGCTGCGCCGATGTGCACCTGCCGGCTGGCGGATGCCGGTGCGCGCGTCATCAAGATCGAGCGGCCGGAGGGCGATTTCGCGCGCGGCTATGACGATCTGGTGCACGGCGAGTGCAGCTATTTCGTCTGGCTCAATCGCGGCAAGGAATCCGTGGTGCTCGATCTCGGCAAAGCGGCCGATAAGGCGTTGCTTGCCGCGATGCTCGCGCGCGCCGACGTGTTCGTGCAGAACTTAAAACCCGGCGCGGTCCGCAAGCTGGGCTTTGCCATCGCGCGACTGCGGCGCGAACATCCGCGGCTCATCTGCTGCTCGATCTCGGGCTTCGGCGAGACCGGCCCGCTCGCCACGCGTAAATCTTATGACATGCTGATCCAAGCAGAATCGGGCCTCGCCTCGATCACCGGCACCAGCGAGCCGTCGCGCGTCGGCGTCTCGGTCGTCGATATTGCCGCGGGCATGAATGCCTACGAGGCGATCCTGGAGGCGCTGATCGCGCGGCAACGGACCGGCGAAGGCGCTGCCCTGTCGATCTCGATGTTCGACGCCATGGCCGACTGGATGACGGTACCGCTATTGCAACACGAGGCGGGCGCGCCGCCGCGGCGGATCGGCCTGGCGCACACGTCGATCTCGCCATATGGCGCGTTCCGCAGCCGGGACGGCGTGGCGATCCTCATATCGATCCAGAGCGACCGCGAAGGGCGCGTGCTTGCCGAAAAGGTCGTCGGCGATGCCGCGCTCGCCGCCGATCCGAACTTTGCCACCAATGTCGAGCGCGTCAAACGCCGCGCCGAAACCGACGGCCGAGTCGCCAAGACATTCGCCATGCTCGATGCGCAGTTGCTAGAGCAAAAGCTCGCCGCGGCCGACATCGCCTTCGCGCGGGTCAATAGTCCGGCGGAGCTGGCGCACCACCCGCATCTGCGCCGCATTACCGTGGGCACGCCGAGCGGGGCGGTCTCCTATCCGGCGCCGCCGCGGCACGACGATTACGAAACCCGCCGCTACGGAGCGGTGCCGGCCTTAGGTCAGCACACCGACCAAGTGCGTGCGGAATTCATGGCGGCGCATACGGGATAATGTGCTGGCCGGTCTTGTCCCGGCCGGCCACGTCTTTACGCTCGGCGCCGCACAGTTGAGGGAGGATGCGTGTCATGGACATCGGCTTCATCGGGCTCGGCAATATGGGCGCGCACATGGCGCGACGGCTGATCGAGGCCGGACACCGGGTCGTGGTCTACGACACGCGCCAGGAAGCGATCGGCAATCTTGCAGCGCGCGGCGCAATCGCGGCGCGCTCGCCGAAGGAAGTCGCCGATGTCGCGGAGACGGTGATGGCGAGCCTGCCGACGCCGGACATCGTTCTAAAAGTTGCAACCGGGCCCGATGGCGTAATCGAAGGCAAGCGCGTCAAACGCTTCGTCGACCTTTCTACCACCGGCGCAGTCATGGCACAGCGCATCTTCAAGGCGCTGGCCGCGCGCGGCATCGTGCAGATCGATGCGCCGGTTTCCGGCGGCGTGCGCGGCGCCGAGAAAGGCACGGTGGCGGTGATGACGTCGGGTCCGCGCGCCGATGTCGACGCGGTCGAGCCGGCGCTGAAAGTGATCGGGAAATTTTTCTATATCGGCGAGCGGCCCGGCGCCGGCCAGACCATGAAGCTTTGCAATAACGTGTTGTCCGCCGCCGCCATGGCGGCGACATCGGAATCGATAGTCATGGGGGTGAAAGCCGGGCTCGATCCCCGCATCATGCTCGATGTGATCAATGCCAGTTCGGGCCGCAGCACCGCGACCGAGCAAAAGTTTCCCGAAGTCGTTGTGCCACGCAAGTTCAATCAGGGATTCACCGCCGGGCTGATGCTCAAAGACGTCTACCTCTTCATCTCGGAAGCCAAGGCACTCGGAATTCCGATCCAGGTGATCGAAGCGGTCGCCGCCATCCTCAAGCTCACGTGCGACGAACTCGGTCCTGACAAGGACATCACCCAGATCGTGCAGCCGCTTGAGAAACGCGCCGGCGTAGAAGTGCGCCCGCCAAAAACCTGACGCATCCGGCGCGAAGCCAATACGCGGCGGCAACGGCTTAGTTGCTGCAAATTATCCATTTGGAACAGTTATTTAGCGGAAAGCGCGTTTCTGTGACCTGGGTCACTTCGCAGTTTTCGCAACCGGTTACACTGACCGCGATGAACGACGAAGACGAAGGCTGTGAGGTCGCACGCAACGTCGATTGAAATTCGGCTCAGATGTCAGCGGGTCCCCCGTCCCCAAACCTCCAATGATCCGCGTGATATCCAAGGGGTGATGCACGTCCCCCATTACACCCCAAGAACCCTGCCACGGGTTCACCTCGCCCGCTCCGGACTAACGTCCGGGCGGGCTTTTCCTTTGTTCAATTCTGCCGCATGCTTTGCCGATCGAGCGGAAAATCGGCTCGAAACCGTAACGGATCAAGGCCGCGACAGGCGCCATGGCTCCTCCCCGCACCAACACAAGTTTGCTGTCGGCGCTGCCCGAACATCTATCGGCAAGCCTATTCAGCAACACAAAGCCGGTGCGGCTTAAGGCCGACGAGGTCTTGTTCCTCGCCGGCGATGCCGGCGACGGCTGCTATCGCGTCGAGGACGGACTCCTCAAAGTCATGATGGTGTCTCGTGCCGGCACCGAGCGCATTCTCGCCTTTCTCGGCCGGACCGCGATTGTCGGCGAATTGTCCATCCTCGACGGATTGCCGCGCTCGGCCTCGGTGGTGGCGGTGCGCCCTGCTCTGTTGAGCTTTCTTAGCCGCGCCGCGTTCGAAGAGTTCGCCAACAAGCATCCCGAAATCTACAAGTCGCTGGTGACGCTGATTGCCGCGCGGTTGCGCGAAACCGACGCCACGATCGCGGCCGGTAGTTTTTTGCCGCTACGCGGCCGCGTCGCCTGCACGCTTCTCGAACTGGCGCAGGATTTCGGCCAGGATATCGGCTCCGGCCGCATCGTCATTCGCCAGAAGATCGGGCAGAGCGATCTGGCCGCGATGGCCGGCATTGCGCGAGAAAACGTCAGCCGCATTCTCAATGATTGGAAGCGGCGCAAGCTGGTCAGCCGGCTGTCCGGCTACTATTGCCTTGAGAACAAGGCGTTGCTGCAGAACGAAGCCGAGCTGTGAGCGAAATAATTTGATGTTGCCCTGACTTCTTGCCCTGACTTTACACAGGCGGCAAAGCCGTATCCCTATTTCGGCATCATGCTGTAAAAACCCGACATGAACACGCCTCGGCTTGCCGACTTCCGGCGCATTGTCGTCAAGGTCGGCTCCTCGCTTCTGGTCGACGCCAAGGCCGGTCGGCTCAATGAAAAATGGCTGGCCTCCTTGGCCGTCGACATCGCCGCGTTGCACGCCGGCGAACGCGACCTTCTGGTCGTGTCTTCCGGCGCCATTGCGCTCGGCCGCAGCGTTCTCAAATTACCGGCCGGTCCGCTTGCGCTTGAAGACAGTCAGGCCGCCGCCGCGGTGGGGCAGATCGCGTTGGCGCGCACCTGGACCGAGGCACTGTCGCGGCACGGTATCACCGCTGGTCAGGTGCTGGTGACGCTCGGCGATACCGAGGAACGGCGGCGCTATCTCAACGCCCGCTCGACGATCGACCGTTTATTGCAATGGCGGGCCGTGCCCATCATCAACGAGAACGACACGACCGCCACCAACGAAATTCGCTATGGCGATAATGATCGGCTGGCCGCGCGCGTCGCCACGATGATGAGCGCCGATGCTCTGGTGCTGCTCTCCGACGTCGACGGGCTCTACGACGCCCCGCCCGGCACCAACGCTACAGCGCGGCACCTCTCCCGCGTCCAACGTGTCACACCTGAGATCGAGGCGATGGCCGGCACGGCAGGATCGGGCCTCTCGCGCGGCGGCATGCAGACCAAGCTCGAGGCGGCCAAGATTGCGACTGCTGCAGGAACGCACATGGTCATTGCGTCAGGCCGCGTCGAACATCCGCTCAGCGCGATCGAAAAGGGCGCGCGATCGACTTGGTTTGTGACCACGGCCAATCCAGTGACGGCGCGAAAAAAATGGATTGCCGGTTCGCTCGAACCCAAGGGGACGCTCACCATCGACGCCGGGGCAGTCGCCGCGCTACGGCGGGGAAACAGCTTGCTGCCGGTCGGCGTGACGCGGATCGAAGGTCACTTCGCCCGCGGCGACGCCGTGATCATCCGCGGCCCCGATGGCGCGGAGATCGCGCGCGGCCTATGCGCTTACGACGCCGAAGATGCGCACAAGATCCGGGCCCGTTCGTCCAGCGATATCGACACGATCCTCGGCTTTTCCGGTCGGGCCGAGATGGTTCATCGCGACGATCTGGTGGTTGGCCGCGAATGAAAGCCGCAGGGCGCCGACCGCCGCCGCGTCGGCAACCGGCCCGCACAGACCCGTTTACTGGCTCCCACAAAGAGGAACCCCGGCTGCTAAACACAGCCGGGGTTCGACGCCGGGTGATTGAGGGTGAGGGGCTGGGGGGCTTCGCCCGGCGCCTGACCGTTAACGGCACTGCCGGAGGGTTGTTCCGCCCCCGGTAACTATTTTTTTTGAGGCCCCCGAACGCCGCCGTTGCTGAGCTTGCGGGGTTCGGCTGCGGGTGCGCCGGACGCGGCTTGATTCCCCGGAAACCGGGCCGAGATCGATGCGCCGGCCGCCGGGCAACACGACAAAACGCGAAAACACTAGCAATTGCCGATTATTGTCGTCGTCCCCGGCAACCGTCTGTCCCTCGATAACGAAGGTGGTTCCGACCGGGAAACGCTTCGGCAAACGGTTGAACTTATGGCGTAATGACAAAGGCATGGCCCCTCTCCGAGTAATAACTGTCTGCGCAACGCCGGCAATTCGACGGAGGTTCCAGGAATTTGGTGTCAGAACGACGAATGCTGTGAATTCCTGTGGGTATTTTGCCGAGACAGGCCGCCTCGCCGGGTTTGGCGGGACATGTTACAAAGTCGCGAATGCACGACGGATCAAGGCCATGAACGAGGCTGTAATCGCGCCATGAACGCGCCGCTCAAGGCCCTGGAAGGCTCCCGCGGCCGTCCCTCCGGCGCCAAAGGCGCAAGCGATCTTCCGTCGCTCATGCGTCAGATCGGTCGCGACGCCCGCACCGCCGCGCGGATTTTGGCGCTCGCCCCAGCGGCGCAGAAGAACCGTGCTTTGGCAGCCATGGCCAAGGCGATCCGCGCCGGTTCCTCCGCGATCTTGGCGGCCAACCGTGAAGATCAGGCCGAAGCCAAGGCCGCCGGGGCAACGCCAGCGTTCCTCGACCGCCTGGCGCTCGATCCCAAGCGGATCGCAGCCGTGGCGGACGGGATTGAGGCCGTCCGCAAGCTGAAGGATCCGGTCGGGTCGGTGATGGCATCGTGGCGGCGGCCCAATGGCATGCGGATCGAGCGCGTGCGCGTTCCGCTCGGCGTGGTCGGCGTCATTTATGAGAGCCGCCCGAACGTGACGGCGGACGCCGCTGCGCTCTGTCTCAAAGCTGGCAATGCCGCGATCCTGCGCGGCGGCTCCGAGAGCTTTCGCTCATGCCGCGCTATTCACGCCGCATTGCTCGAAGGGTTGGCGGAGGCTGGCCTGCCGGCTTCATGCGTCGCACTGGTTCCAACCCGCGAACGCGAAGCGGTCGGCATGATGCTGTCCGGTTTAGACGGCACCATCGACGTCATCGTGCCGCGCGGCGGAAAAAATCTGGTCGAGCGCGTGCAGACCGAGGCGCGCGTGCCGGTATTTGCGCATCTGGAAGGCGTCTGTCACGTCTATGTCGATGGCAAAGCAAAGCTTGGCATGGCCAAATCGATCGTCCTCAATGCAAAAATGCGCCGCACCGGCGTTTGCGGCGCCGCCGAGACGCTGCTGGTCGACCGCGCCGGCGCCGCCAAACTCCTCAAGCCGCTGATCACCATGCTGCTCGATGCCGGCTGCGAAGTCCGCGGCGACGCCGCGGTCATGGCCGTGGACCGGCGCGTCAAGCCAGCCAGTGAGGAAGACTGGAGCACGGAATATCTCGATGCCGTTCTGACCGCTGGCGTGGTCGATGGGATCGACGCCGCGATCGCGCATATCGAACGCTATGGCTCGCATCACACCGACGCGATCATCACCGAAGATCGCAAAGCGGCGGAAAAGTTCTTGCGCGAAGTGGATTCCGCGATCGTACTGCACAATGCGTCGACCCAGTTCGCCGACGGCGGCGAGTTTGGCTTCGGCGCCGAGATCGGCATTGCCACCGGGCGGCTGCACGCGCGCGGCCCGGTCGGAGTAGAACAATTGACCAGCTTCAACTACCGCATACGCGGCAGCGGACAGACGCGGCCATGAGTGGTCGCCGAATATGACTGGTCGTCGAGCATGACTGGTCGCCGGCGCGGCCGGCGGCAATGCGCGAGGAGGGGGCCTCGTTTCCAACATCATGAGCGGCGAGTCGCTTCCCCTACGCCGGGAGGCCAACCGGCTCCGCCGGCGCGGCCATCCGGTTCTGCCTATCCATGCGCCCGGCATGCGTATCGGATTGTTCGGCGGCACGTTCGATCCGCCGCACGCCGCCCATCGCGCTGCGTGCCTGTTAGCGATGCGGCGCATCGGACTCGATCGGGTGTGGTGGCTCGTCACCCCCGGCAATCCGCTCAAAGATACGAGCGGCCTTGCACCACTGCACGAGCGCGTCGCCGCCGCGCGCAAGCTCGCTCAGCACGCGCGCATCGATGTCACCGACCTCGAAATCGATCTCGGCACTACCTATACGTTTGCGACGATCAACTATCTGATCCAGCGCTGTCCTGGGGTGCACTTCGTCTGGATCATGGGCGCCGACAATTTGCGCAGTTTCCATCGCTGGCAGCGCTGGCGCGACATCGCGCGCCTGGTGCCGATCGCGGTCGTCGACCGTTTGGGACCGAGTCTTTACTCGGTGGCGAGCACAGCGGGTCAAGCACTGGCATGGGCGCGGTTGCCCGAATCGGCCGCCAGGACCCTGCCGCAGCGGGTGCCACCGGCCTGGATCTATCTGCACGGCCTCAAATCGCCGCTGTCTTCGACGGCTTTGCGCGCCGCGCGCGCTCTAGGGCGTCATAAGTGACAGTTCTTTGAAGCAGGGAGGTTGAAACTGTTAACGCCGCGTGCCTATCTTAGGCATGTTCAGGATTCGCCGAAAAGGCGACCTGCGAAAAGGCAACCTACGAAGAGGAAACTGCGAGAAGGAAACCTGGAGCGAAAGGATTAGAAACCCTGTCACAAGTCGAAATCTCACGGGCCGAACGTCGCGTGCCCGAAGCGGTCTCCAGAATGCGTGCTGACGCCGAGGAGATCCTCCGTTTAGTCCTCCACCGCCTCGACGACATGAAGGCCGAGGACACCCTCACAATCAATCTTCGAGATAGATCTTCCATGGGCGACTATATGGTCGTGTCTTCCGGCCGATCGCATCGCCATGTCGGATCTGTTGCCGATAGAGTAATCGAAGATCTGCGCAAAGTCGGCGTTCACGTCCGCGTCGAAGGTATGCCACATTGCGACTGGGTGCTGATCGACGCCGGCGACGTCATCGTTCACGTGTTCCGCCCTGAAGTTCGGGATTTTTATAATCTCGAAAAAATGTGGATGGTCGGGCGGTCCGCTCGCCGCGCCAGCTAGCCGTTTAGACGGGTTCCGTCGCAGCGGCGCGCCTCAAGTGACGGACGACAAGGGGTCCGGTCATGCGCGTTATCGTTGCCGCGGTGGGGCGTCTCAAGCAGGGCGCGGAACGCGAACTCGCCGCAGCCTATTGCAAGCGCGCCGAAGCAGTAGGACGTTCCGCGGGCCTTCGCCAAGTCGAAATCATTGAAATCCGCGAGAGCCGCGCACGCGATCAGGAGCGGCGGCGTACCGAAGAATCGATTGCCATCGCCAACGTCCTCCCCGAAGGCGCGATGATCATCGTGTTCGATCAGGCGGGGGAAAATATCGATAGCCCCAGACTGGCCGCGTTGCTGCAAAAATGCCGCCAGGATAATCGGGCCGCGGTGTGTTTTATCATCGGTGGGGCCGACGGAATTACCCAGAGCTTGCGCGGCCGCGCCAAGCACGTTTTGGCCTTTGGTTCGGCGACTTGGCCCCATCAGCTCGTCCGCATCATGTTGCTGGAACAGCTTTATCGCGCCGGGACGATCCTCGCCGGCCACCCCTATCATCGCACGTGATTGGGTTAACGGAAGGCGCGTAACCTTAGCGGGCAAATTGTGACGGCGGCATGCTCCACTGGTCGCATTCCTGTCGTAACCTGGCCGAGTTTTGCCTGTTTTACTTGCCTTCTTTTCTTGCCTTCCGAAGGGCCGCCTCTACCTTGCAACCGATGATTCTCCGACGATCGAGCCGAACTGACCCGCGCTTAGTGCTCGGTTCGGCGCTGGCCCTCGTGCTGCCGCTTGGCGCCGAGCTTGGCGCTAGTTCCATCGCCAGTGCGCAGGCACTGTCGCAGCCGCCCGCAGCCGGCCAGCCGCCGATTTCCGCCGACGCCCTCAAGCAGCGCGATCAGCAACTCGATGCGGCTATGGCGCGACAGCGTAATTCGGCAGAGGCGCAAACCAAGCTGCGCAGCGAAATCGAGGTGCTCGGTCGGGATCGCCGCAAGTTCAATCAACAGCTGATCGAGACCGCCGGCCGCGTGCGTGACGTCGAGGCCAAAATCAACGCGAGCCAGACTCGCCTCGACGCGCTCAACCAGCAGGAACGGCTCTTCCAAAAAACGCTCGACGAGCGGCAGGCCGTTATCGTTGAAATCCTCGCGGCTTTGCAGCGCATTGGCCGGCAACCACCGCCCGCTTTGCTGGTGAGTCCGGAGGACGCCTTGCGCGCGGTGCGCACCGCGATCACGCTTGGCGCCGTTCTGCCGGAAATGCGTGTCCAAGCCGATGCTTTGGCCGGTGACCTCTCCGCTCTGTTGGACGTGCGCAAAGAGATCGTTGCGCAACGTGACGGGCTCACCGGCGAGCTCGATCAGCTCGGCCGCGAACAGTTGCGCGTAACGCTATTAGTCGACGAGCGCCAGAAGAAGCAGGCGGGCGCCGAGCAGTCGCTTAACAGCGAACGCCAGCGGGCTGCCGATCTCGCGCGCCAAGTCGGAAACATCAAGGATCTGATCGCGAAACTGGAGGGCGGGCTCGACAACGCGACGCGCGCGGCTCGTGCCGCCGACCGAGCTATTGCCAATGACGCAACGCAGCCGGAACTTGCCGCCTTAAGCGATCCGGGCCGCCTCGCACCGGCCGTCGCGTTCGCCGATATGCGCGGGCGTCTGCGCTTGCCAGTCAACGGTGCCCGCATTCGGGAGTTCGGCGGGGCCGATGGCGTGGGCGGAACTCAAAAGGGTCTTTCGATCGGCTCCCGACCGGGCGGCGAAATCACCGCGCCCTGCGACGGTTGGGTTGTTTACGCCGGCCGGTTTCGCAGCTATGGGCAACTCTTGATCCTCAATGCCGGCGGCGGCTATCATGTCCTGCTAGCGGGGATGGAGCGGATTTCCGTCGACCTCGGGCAGTTCGTACTAACCGGTGAGCCGGTAGCGGTGATGGGTGACGGATCACAAGCGTCCCCGGCCGGCGCGTCCGGTCCTAAGCAACCCGTACTCTATGTGGAGTTCCGCAAGGACGGTTCTCCGATTGATCCCAGCCCGTGGTGGGCGACTAACGAAAGCGAGAAGGTTCGCGGATGATGCGCAAGACCTCATTGATCTTCCTCGGTGCACTGGCCGGAATTCTGACAACGCTCCTGATCACCCAGCCGCGCGCCTTGTTGGTGGGCTCGGCGGCGCGAGCGGCCGTTTCGGACACCTACCGGGAGCTCAATCTGTTTGGCGACGTTTTCGAGCGCGTGCGCGCCGACTACGTCGAAAAGCCGGAGGACAGCAAGCTCGTCGAATCGGCCATCAACGGCATGTTGGCCGGCCTCGACCCGCATTCGAGCTACATGGATCCGAAGAGTTTCCGCGACATGCAAGTGCAGACCCGCGGCGAGTTCGGCGGCCTCGGCATCGAGGTCACGATGGAGGAAGGGCTGGTGAAGGTCGTCGCGCCGATCGACGAAACCCCCGCGGCCAAGGCCGGCGTCATGGCCAATGACGTCATCACCCATCTCGACGACGAGGCCGTGCAGGGCCTCACCCTCAACCAGGCCGTCGACAAGATGCGCGGTCCGGTGAACACCAAGATCAAGCTGACCATTATGCGCAAGGGCGCCGATAAACCGATCGAGGTCTCGATTGTCCGCGACATCATCCGGGTGAAATCGGTGCGCTGGCATCCCGAAGGCAGCGATATCGGCTACATCCGCGTTACGCAGTTTAACGAGCAGACCACCGACGGGCTCAAAGCGGCGATCAACGATCTCAATTCTCAGCTCGGGGTCGATAAGGTCAAAGGATATGTGCTCGATCTGCGCAACAATCCGGGCGGCTTGCTCGATCAGGCAATTTCGGTTTCCGACACCTTCCTGGAAAAAGGCGAAATCGTCTCGACCCGCGGGCGCAATCCCGAGGAGACGCAGCGCTTCAATGCGCGCCCGGGCGATTTGATCAAGGGCAAGCCGCTGATCGTGCTAGTCAACGGCGGCTCGGCCTCGGCCTCCGAGATCGTCGCTGGCGCGCTGCAAGACCATAAGCGCGCAACGCTGATCGGTACGCGCTCGTTTGGCAAGGGCTCGGTGCAAACGATCATCCCGCTTGGCGCCGGCAATGGCGCGCTGCGCTTGACCACGGCCCGCTATTACACGCCATCGGGCCGCTCCATCCAGGCCAAGGGCATCTCGCCCGACATCGAGGTCCTGCAGGAGGTGCCGGACAACTTGAAGGCGCAGACCGATTCGAAAGGCGAGGCATCGCTGCGCGGCCACCTCAAAGCTGAGGGCGCCGAGGAAACTGGCTCGCAGTCCTATGTGCCGCCGAACGAGACGGACGACAAAGCAATCAAAATGGCGCTCGACCTCTTGCGCGGCACCGCCAGCAACGCCGCGTTTCCGCCAAATCCGAAAGCGGCAGTACCCAACTGACGAAATCGGCGATCGATTAAAGCCGGGGCGGCCGTGTGCCGCCCCTATTTTTTTGCTCGTACCGATGTCTGGCCTGAAAATGCCACCGACCTTCGGCTCGACCCAAACTACGACCCGCCAAATGGACGGCACGAACGGACGGCATGAATGGCCGGCGTGATATGCTGGCCCACGTGATTCGCCGTGCTGCAAAGTTGCGCGGCATTGGGTGTGGGCTGGCCGTAGGCCTTAACAAAATTGTCTGCTCGCGACTCGACGGACCGGGATGCCGGATGACTACGAATGATCTCACAGCGCCGCTCGGGCAGGGTCCAAGGAACCGCCGGCTCGCTGTCAATGTCCCGGCGGCGCAAATCATCGCGGTGGCGCTCGGCCTGTTCCTTGGCCTTTTCGTGTTGTGGGCCGTGGTCGGCCGCGATCCTTCGGGAGGCGAGCCTGTCGCGGTGGCGCCTGCAGATCTGCGCATCGCAAAAAAAGCGCCTGAGCTTGTGTCAGTCCCGCAAGCGGCCGCGCCGACGGATTCGGCCGACCAAGCCGCCGCAGGACTCGTATCGCCAGCGCCGCAAACAAAAACTACCAATGCGGTGACGGTGACGATTGTCGACGCAAGACCGGCGCGAAGCGAGAAGTCGTGGTTGTGGCACCGGTACGCTCGGCAATCGCTCCTGATGAAGCACGGCTCGACCAAAACAGCCTCGTAACGACCGGCTCCGTCGCCGCTCCGAAACCTGGCAACGAGCCAAAACGCCCGGGGCCGGGCCGCGGCTCGTCATTGCGGTCGTCGCAATAAGAAAGCGTGAAGCGACGCAAGCGACACGCCGCCGAAGCGGGTTACCGCTTTTCGCGATCATGCTAGTTTCTGCCGTTGGCGGCCCGTTCCAAGATGCGCTTTGAGGATCTTCCCTATCGCCCCTGCGTCGGCGTGATGCTGTTCAATCGCGACGGCCGTGTCTTCATTGGCCGGCGCATCGATGGGCCGGAGCATGTCGATCTTGAGCATTCGTGGCAGATGCCGCAGGGCGGTATCGATCCGGGCGAAGACCCGTGGCGGGCGGCGCTTCGCGAGCTGCACGAGGAAACCAACATTCGTTCGGTCGAGCGGCTTGGCGAAATTGCCGAATGGCTGCGCTACGACATTCCGCGCGATCTGATCGGTAAGGCGTGGAAAGGCAAATACCGCGGACAGACGCAAAAGTGGTTCGCCATGCGCTTCACCGGCGCGGAGAGCGAAATCGATGTCGAACATCCCGCCGGCGCGGACGAGGCCGAATTTGCCGCGTGGCGATGGGAGGCGTTGCAAAACATTCCGCTGCTGATCGTGCCGTTCAAGCGCACGGTCTACGAGCGCGTGGCCGCCGAATTCGCCAAATATTCCGGCGCCGCGAAATAAACTTTAATGAGCCAAGGCCGCCTGCAACGCTCGTATTTGATCGAGGCGGCGGACCAGTTTATCGCGCTGCGCGTCATCGGTGCAGTCGGCGACGTCTTCCTCGGCATCCTTGATGTCGCTGGCGAGCGAATCAAGATCGAAATCTTCCCGCGCGACGGCGCGATCCGCGAGCACCGTCAATCCAGCCGGACCCATCTCGGCAAAGCCGCCAACAACGACGACTGCCTCGCGCCGGCCTTCGCGAATGATCGTCACCACGCCGGGCCGCAACGTCGTTACCATTGGGGCATGACCGGGCAGGACGCCCAGATCGCCCTCGATCCCCGGCAGATCGACCTGATCGACGTCGCCGGAGAAGAGCACGTTCTCCGGCGATACGAATTCGAAGTGTAGTCCAGCCATTATGCCCTACGCCGCCCCCGCGAGTTTCTTGCCCTTGTCGACCGCCTGCTCGATGGTGCCGACCATGTAGAAGGCGGCCTCGGGCAGGTGATCGTATTTGCCTTCGCATAGGCCTTGGAAGCCGCGGATCGTATCGGCGAGATCGACGAAGACCCCGGGCGAGCCGGTGAAGACTTCGGCAACATGGAATGGCTGCGACAGGAACCGCTCGATTTTGCGCGCGCGCGCCACGGTCAATTTGTCTTCTTCCGACAGCTCATCCATACCGAGAATGGCGATGATGTCCTGCAGCGCCTTGTAGCGTTGCAAAATCTGCTGCACGCGGCGCGCGACCTGATAATGGTCCTCGCCGACGATCAGCGGCGACAGCATGCGTGAGGTCGAATCGAGCGGATCGACGGCCGGATAGATGCCCTTTTCCGCAATCGAGCGCGACAGCACAGTGGTGGCGTCGAGATGCGCGAATGATGTCGCCGGCGCCGGATCGGTGAGGTCATCGGCGGGCACGTAGATCGCCTGGACCGAGGTGACCGAACCCTTGGTCGTCGTCGTGATGCGCTCCTGCAACGCGCCCATGTCGGTGGCCAGCGTCGGCTGATAGCCGACCGCCGACGGAATACGGCCGAGCAGCGCCGACACTTCCGAACCCGCCTGCGTAAAGCGGAAAATGTTGTCGACGAAGAACAGCACGTCCTGGCCCTGATCGCGGAAATATTCGGCGACCGTCAGACCGGTCAGTCCGACCCGGGCGCGCGCCCCTGGCGGCTCGTTCATCTGGCCAAAGACCAGCGCGCACTTGGAGCCTTCGACCGAACCTTCCTTCGGATCCTTGTTGACCTTTGACTCGATCATTTCGTGGTAGAGATCGTTGCCCTCGCGCGTGCGTTCGCCGACGCCAGCGAATACCGAATAGCCGCCGTGGGCTTTGGCGATGTTGTTGATCAGCTCTTGAATGATCACCGTCTTGCCGACGCCGGCGCCGCCAAACAAGCCGACCTTGCCGCCTTTGGCATAGGGCGCCAGAAGGTCGACGACTTTGATGCCGGTCACCAAGATCTGCGCCTCGGTCGACTGCTCGGTGTAACTCGGCGTCGGCTGATGGATGGCGCGTATTTCAACGCCTTTGATCGGGCCGGCTTCGTCCACCGGCTCGCCGATCACATTCATGATGCGGCCGAGCGTGCCGGGACCGACCGGGACGGCAATGGGCTGCCCGGTATCGGTTACTTCCTGGCCGCGCACCAGACCCTCGCTCGAATCCATCGCGACGGTGCGGACCGTCGATTCGCCAAGATGCTGGGCGACTTCGAGCACCAGACGATGACCCTGGTTCTTCGTTTCCAGTGCATTGAGGATCGCGGGCAGATGATCCTCGAAGTGCACGTCGACCACGGGACCGATGACTTGGGTGATGTGTCCGACGGTTTGGGCCATAACTAAATCCCTGCAAGAGTTCGTAAGTGGCAAGAGTTCCTAAGTGTCAACAGTTCCTAGTTTTTATGCTATTGCAGCGCCTCGGCGCCGGAGATGATCTCAATCAATTCCTTGGTGATCATCGCTTGGCGCGTGCGGTTGTAGAACAGCGTTTGACGCCGGATCATGTCGCCGGCATTGCGGGTTGCATTATCCATCGCCGACATCTGCGCGCCGTAGAACGAGGCGGCATTCTCAAGCAGCGCACGGAAGATCTGCACCGCGAGATTGCGCGGCAATAGATCATTAAGAATGTCCTCGGCCTCCGGCTCGAATTCATAGATCGCTCCGCCGAGAGCATCGGCGGATTTTTGCTCGAAGACCGGCGGTATGATCTGCTGCGCGGTCGGAATCTGGGCGATCACCGAGCGAAAGCGCGAGAAGAACAAGGTGCAGATGTCGAACTCGGATTTATCGAACAACGCGATGACTTTCTCTGCGATCCCTTCGGCGTGTTCGAAGTGCAAGACGCGGACCGAACGAAGGTCGACCGTTTCGATGATCTGCTTCGGAAAGGTCCGGCGCAGCTGGTCGTAGCCTTTGCGGCCGACGCAAAAGAACTTGACCTCCTTGCCCTCGGCGGCGAGCGCGGTGGCACGCTCGCGCGCCAGTCGCACGATAGCGGAATTGAACGGACCGCACAGGCCGCGTTCGGCGGTGCAGACAAGCAGGAGATGTTTCTGATCGCTGCCAGTGCCGCGTAACAGCCGTGGCGCATTATCGAGTGCGGCGACCGAAGCCGCGATATTGCCGAGTACGGTGTCCATCCGGCTGGCGTAGGGCCGCGCCGCCTCTGCCGCGGCCTGCGCGCGGCGCAGCTTCGATACCGCCACCATTTGCATGGCCTTGGTGATCTTTTGCGTCGCCTTGGTCGCGGCGATTCGGTTGCGGAGGTCTTTGAGCGAGGCCATGGGCTAAATCATTTCCCTTTCCCCTTATTAGGGAAGAGAGGCAGAAGGCAGAAAAGAACGGTCACGATCTTCATCAGGCGAACGTCTTGGCGTAACTTTCCACGACATTCTTGAGCTTACTGCCGGTGGCATCGTCGAGATCGCGTGAGTCGCGAACGGCTGTGAGGATGTCGGTGTGGTCGTTACGCAGTAGTGCAAGCAGGCCCTCCTCGAAGGCGCGCACCCGCTCGACCGGCAGCGGATCGAGATAACCGTTGACGCCGGCATAGATCACGCAAACCTGCTCCTCCATGCGCAGCGGCGAGAATTGCGGCTGCTTGAGCAGTTCGGTCAGTCGCGAGCCGCGATTGAGGAGCCGCTGGGTAGTGGCGTCGAGATCGGAGCCGAATTGTGCGAACGCCGCCATTTCGCGGTATTGCGCGAGCTCGCCTTTGATGCGGCCGGCAACCTTCTTCATCGCCTTGGTCTGCGCGGCTGAGCCGACCCGCGACACCGAAAGCCCGACGTTCACCGCCGGCCGGATGCCCTGATAGAACAGATCGGTTTCGAGTAAGATCTGGCCGTCGGTAATCGAAATCACGTTGGTCGGAATATAGGCCGAGACGTCGTTCGCCTGGGTCTCGATCACCGGCAGCGCGGTAAGCGAACCGGCTTTGTACTCTTCGCTCATCTTCGCCGCGCGCTCCAACAACCGCGAATGCAGATAGAACACGTCGCCCGGATAAGCCTCGCGGCCTGGTGGGCGCCGTAGCAACAGCGACATCTGACGATAGGCGACCGCCTGCTTGGAAAGGTCATCGTAAATGATCACCGCGTGCATGCCGTTGTCGCGGAAATATTCGCCCATGGCGCAGCCGGCGAACGGCGCCAGGTATTGCATCGGCGCCGGATCCGAGGCCGTCGCCGCGACGATGATCGAATAATCGAGCGCGCCGTTTTCCTCCAACACCTTGACGAATTGGGCGACCGTGGAGCGCTTCTGTCCGATCGCGACATAGACGCAATAAAGCTTGATCTTCTCGTCCCCAGAGGTATTCAACGATTTTTGATTGAGGATCGTGTCCAGCGCGATTGCGGTCTTGCCGGTCTGCCGGTCGCCAATGATCAATTCCCGTTGGCCGCGGCCAATCGGGATTAAGGCGTCGATGGCTTTTAAACCTGTCGCCATCGTCTCGTGCACCGATCGGCGCGGGATGATGCCCGGCGCCTTAACGTCGACGCGAGACCTGTGTTCGGCCTTGATCGGTCCCTTGCCGTCGATCGGATCGCCGAGGGAATCGACGACGCGGCCGAGCAAGCCTTTGCCGACCGGCACTTCGACGATCGCGCGAGTGCGCTTGACGGTCTGCCCTTCCTTGATGTCACGATCGTCGCCGAAAATAACGATGCCGACATTGTCGTTCTCGAGATTGAGCGTCATGCCGCGCACGCCGCTCTCGAATTCGACCATCTCGCCGGCCTGGACATTGTCGAGCCCATAGACGCGCGCGATGCCGTCGCCGACCGATAACACCTGGCCGACTTCCGAAACTTCGGCCTCCTGGCCAAAATTCTTGATCTGCTCTTTGAGGATTGCGGAAATTTCCGCGGCGCGGATATCCATTAGCGAGCCTCTTTCATCGCATGTTTCATCGCATTGAGTTTGGTGCGCAGCGAAGTATCGACCATGCGGCTGCCCACCTTAACGACGAGTCCGCCGATAATGGCGGGATCGACGTTGATAGCGAGGTCGATGTCCTTGCCGGTAACCGATTTGAGCGCGTCGCGCAGCGCCTCGATGTGCTGGTCCTTCAGCTCTTCGGCGACGGTCACTTGGGCCGTGGCCTGGCCTTTATGCGCGGCGACCCGTTCGCGGAAGGATTTGATCATGTCGCGCACCGCAAACAGCCGGCGCTTAGAGACAACGAGCTTGAGGAAGTTCGCGGCCAGGCCGCGGATGCCGGCGCGTTCCAGCACAGCCGAGAGCGCCCGCAGCTGCTCGTCCGCGGAGATTACCGGACTGCGCACGAGCCGCGTCAGGTCGGCGCTCTCGGCAA
>JBASAH010000463.1:0-3895 GCA_049650505.1 Xanthobacteraceae bacterium | reverse complement strand
GCGATCGCCTGGGCCAGGACGAGGGCAGCGAAAGTCACCGCCGCGGATTCCTGAGCCGGCGCACGCTGGCGCTTGCGCTGGGAGTGCCTTTGTTCGCAGCGGCGACCGCCGGCGGCTATCTCTATTGGGATTATTCCCGCCACTTCCAATCGACCGACGACGCCTTCATCGCGGCGCGGTCGTTTTCCATGGCGCCGAAGGTCTCTGGCTATATCACCGCCGTGCCGGTGACGGATAATCAGCACGTCGTCGCCGGTGACGTGATTGCGCGCATCGACGATCGCGATTACCGCGTTGCGCTCGATCAAGCCAAGGCCCAATTGACGCGTGACCAGTCGTTGCACGAACAGGCGCAGAAGAACCTTGGCCGGTATCAATTCCTCGTCCAGCGCAACGCGATTTCCCAGCAACAGACCGACGATCAAGCTTTCCTTGTCGAGCAAGACAAGAGCACGATCGCGCTCGATCAAGCGAAGGTCGATGCGGCGCAGCTTGATCTTTCCCACACTACGATCAGCGCCGCCGAAGCAGGACGCGTGGTCAGCCTGACCGCGGCGCTCGGCCAATTCGCGCAAGCCGGTACGGCTTTGACGTTGTTCGTGCCGGACCAGATTTGGGTGACGGCGAATTTCAAGGAAACGCAGCTCGACGCCATGCGGCCCGGACAGCCGGTGACGTTTGCGATCGACGCCTATCCGGAACGCATCATCCGGGGTCATGTCGCGAGCGTCCAGCCGGGATCGGGCACGGCGTTCTCGCTACTGCCCGCGCAAAACGCCACGGGCAATTACGTCAAGATCGTGCAGCGCGTGCCGGTCAAAATCGTCATCGACGATCCGCCAACTGACGTTGCACTCGGTCCAGGAATGTCAGTGCTCCCGACGGTACGGATCGATCCCACACCCTCGCTCTACGAGCGGCTAGGGCGCTGGCTATGAGCGCCACCGGCAGCCGAGCGCTCGGTTCCGCGGACATCAACGCGAGCGCAAATCCGTGGCTGATCGCGGTGCTGGTGGCATTCGCCGCGTTCATGGAAGTGCTCGACACCACCATTGCCAACGTCGCGCTGCCCTATATCGCCGGCGGCATGGGCGTGAGCGAGGACGAAGCATCCTGGGTGGTGACCACTTACCTCGTTGCTAATGCCGTCAGCTTGACCGGAAGCAGCTATCTCGCTCGACGCCTTGGCCGCAAGCCGTTCTTTCTCATTTGCCTGGCGCTGTTCACGGCAAGCTCCGTGCTGTGCGGTTTTGCCCCCAATCTGCAGTCGTTGCTGCTGTTCCGCATCCTGCAAGGGCTTGGCGGCGGCGGCATGGTGCCGGTAGCGCAGTCGATCCTGGCCGGCGCCTTTCCGCCGGAAAAGCGCGGCCAGGGTTTTGCGTTGTTCGGCATCGCCGTCGTGGTGGCGCCGGTCGTCGGACCCACTCTGGGCGGCTGGATCGCTGATAATTTTTCCTGGCAGTGGTGTTTTCTCATTAACGGGCCGATCGGGCTGGTCGCGATCGGACTCATTGGCGCGCTGCTGCGCGAGTCAAGTACTGCACTGGCGGAGCACCAGCGCTTCACAAAGCCAGCCGGCTTCGATCTCACTGGCTTTGTGCTGGTCGCCACGTTCCTCGGCGCGCTCGAGATCGCGCTCGACCGTGGCCTCGAGGACGACTGGTTTTCCTCGACCTTCATTGTGATCGCGACAACGGTTTGCGCGCTCGCCTTCGTTCTGATGATCCCGTGGGAGCTCAGCCGACGCAATCCGATGATCGATATACGCATGGTAGCGACGCGCCAGTTCGGCACCTCGTTCCTGGTCATGCTGGGAGCCGGCGCCATCCTGCTCGCCACCACGCAATACCTGCCGCAGCTCGTGCAGCAGAATTTCGGCTACACCGCAACCTGGGCGGGCCTCGTGCTCACGCCCGGCGGCCTCGTGACGGTGATCATGATGCCGCTGGTTGGCCGGCTTACCGGCAAAGTGCAGCCCCGCTACCTGATCGCCGCCGGCGCCGCGATCTGCGCCTTCGGGATGTATGACATGACCAGGATCAACGGCGAAATGGGCTTCTGGTCTTTCGCCACCTCGCGCATCTATGTCGGCATCGGACTGCCGTTGGTATTCCTGCCGATCCTCGCCGCGTCCTATGACGGGATTGCGCCCGACAAGACCGACATGGCTTCGGCGCTGATTAACGTCGCGCGCAACACCGGCGGCTCGATCGGTATATCGCTCGCCAACAACGTGCTCGCGCACCGCGAGCAATTCCATCAAAGCCGGCTCGTTGAACTCGCAAATCCCACGACCACGCAATACCAGAACACACTGAAGCAGGTGATGGACTATTTCACCGCTCACGGCAGCTCGCTCGCGCAGGCGCAGCAGCAGGCCTTCAACTGGATCAGCCAGCAGGTGCAGACCCAGGCGACATACCTCGCCTATATCGACGTGTTCTGGACGCTGACGCTGATCTCGCTTGCCGCCGTTCCGCTCGCGCTCATCCTGCGCAAGGTGAAGCTTGGAGGGCCGGCTACGGTCGCACATTGATCGGGCACGCCAAGATGAGACAGGAGAGCGGATCCGCCAATCAAAAGTGTTCTGTTGGCGTCGATGCGCGAGAATAATGGAGGACAACCATGAGCAATCGCATAGTTATCTGGAGCACGGTTGTTTGGATTGTGGTCTGCCTCGCGCCATACGTTTACGCGCTCAACGATCTGATCACATGGCGATAAGTCACGTGGCGATAGGGGAGCGGCAGACTTTCATCGGCGGCGTGACCTGTCAGGCGTTATTTTCAGGTGGAAGGCGAGAAGGCCTGCCACGCCAAGCAATATTCCGATCCCGCCACACACGCCGGCCACTGGGGCGCGCGATCCCGGCGTCGGCGCAGGCCTCGGCGGCGTAGCCGCGCGAGGAATTTGAGCGTCTTCTCATAAATCGAGATGCGACCAATGTCCGCCTGCACCCAAGCGGACATTCGTCGGCCGCAGAGAGGAATGAGGGTCTGCACTGCGCTAATTGGCGGGAAGGCCCGTTAGCGCTGCGTTATTTCAGCCGGATCGTAACCGGACGTAGTGTAGCTGCTGTCGGACCGGTAGCGGCCCGCTGCTAACGTGGCGATGTCGCGGACAGAAGAAGTGCTAGCGCCACAATGAGTTTCTTAGAGGTCATGGTTCGAACTCCTTTAGGGTTAGACGGTTATCGCCCCAGTTTGGGGCCTAAGTGGACCGCAGCTTTTTGCTGCGTCACTGATCAGCAGAATTGACCAAACACTCTTCGAACGGAAATGCCGAATGGCTCTCGAATCGATACGCGATGGCTATCGCCTACCCGGCATCTACGCCGGGCGGATTCTTAAGGGCGAGAGACAGATGTTGATATTTCAAGGACGCGGCTGCGCGCGATCGGGCCGCCGCTAGGCCCAAAGTACCGTCGCCGATTCCGCGGGAGTACTGAACTTTAATTCGAAGTTGACGCCTTTGGTCGCAGGGGCAAGCGTGAGTGTGCCCCCGTTTCGCTCCGCGAGCTCGCGCGCGATGGTGAGGCCGTAACCATGTCGACCCGATTTCGATTGCTTTGATTGTGATCTGAACAAGCGTGACTGAACGCAAGCCGGTAAACCCGGGCCATCGTCGCTCACCTGCGCTGTCACGAGCTTGCCATCGGTCCTAACGCGGATCGTCACTGATTTCATCGTGCTTGCTGGACGATTTGCAACACTCACGGCGCTACCAGCTCTTCTAACCCAATCGGGCGGTCCCGGAATTTCGTAATCCGGGACCTTTTTTCATCTCCACTGGCCACGCGCGTGAACGCGCTCAGCGCGCCGCGCCGCGTCCGGGGGAGGGCGCCCGCGCGAGCAATTGTTTCGCCCGCGCCAGATGCGGTCGGTCATACATGACC
>JBASAH010000462.1:0-15819 GCA_049650505.1 Xanthobacteraceae bacterium | reverse complement strand
GCCCAGACCAGGACGTACATCAGCACTCCGGCAAAAACGACGTCGGAGAAAAAATGCGCGCCGGCGGCCATGCGCAGCGCGCCCAGGCCAATTCCGAAGGCGAGCGCCGCGCCATAGGCGACGGCTTGCAATGGCGGCGGCGCCAGGGCTGCCGGCGCCAGCGTCCAAAAGGCGCCGGATGGCTCGCCCGCAATGAACGAGCAATTGTTCGGACAATCGCCGCGCGGATCCCACCACGGCTTAAAGCGGTATTCGCCGCCGAACTGTTGCACGTCGATCGGGCGCGGGCGGGCCCAATGGTCTTTCAAGATCAGGTTGGTCACGAGCCCAGGGCCGAGCGCCAAAGTCGCGATCAGGAAAAGTGCGGCCCGCGCTTCGATCAGCATGCGCCGCTGCGGCCGAATGAGCTTCACAATAATCGCCAGGAATGCCGGCAGCGCCAGGAGCGCAATGATGATCCGCGCCGCTGCGCGCGTGTGCTGCACCCAGGGCTGGGCGTTGGCTGCGAACAGGCGCCGTGACGAATCGAAACCAATTGCGGCGAGGTCGAGATCGAGCTGCGGATCGACCGCGCAGAACAGGCCGAGCACGAAGCCGATACTAAGTGCGATAGTGAGCCCGGCGCGGTTCATGCGGTTACTTCCACGCGCCGGCGCGGCGCCCGGCGATCAGCCAATAGACCAGCCCACCGGCAATTCCCGCCGCAGCGAACACTTCGCGGTTGCGGGAAAGGTCGCCGTCTGGCGAGGTGGGATAGCCCGCGAAATCGAGCCCATAGGCCATGGCCAGCGCCAGCACGGCGCCGATCACGCCGTAAATGACAGCCGAGCGCAGCGCCAATCCTTCCGCCAGCGCGATCATGAGGCACGCCGGCAGAAACCCGACCGAGAAGATGATGATCGCCGCGATGCCGCTAATCCACCACAAGGCGACCGATTGCGCAGCCGCCGAGTCCATACCAAGCCGCGTCGTCAGTTCGTTCCAGTCTGGGGCAAAGCTACCGATGGCGAGCACGAGCGAGGCCGCGACGCAGGCCAGGGCATAGCCGAGAAGCGCCTTCACAATGCGGCCAAGTACGGTCATGTGCGCCGCGCCGGCCTTAGTCGGTCATTGCCATGGCGCGCAACGCCAGGCGCTCGCGCGCGGAGAGCTTCTCGCTCGCGCTTTTAAGCTGACCGCAGGCAGCGAGAATATCGCGTCCGCGCGGGGTGCGCACCGGCGATGCATAGCCAGCGGTGAAGATCACTTCAGAAAATTTCTCAATCTGGTCCCAATCGGAGCATTCATACTTGGTTCCAGGCCAGGGATTGAACGGAATCAGATTGATCTTGGCCGGAATGCCCTTAAGCAAGCGCACCAGCGCCTTGGCGTCGGTAAGCGAATCGTTGATGTCCTTGAGCATCACGTATTCGAAGGTGATGCGGCGCGCGTTCGACAGCCCGGGATAATTTCGGCAGGCATCGAGCAATTCGCGAATTGGGTATTTGCGGTTAAGCGGCACCAGCTGATTGCGCAGCTCATCGGTGACCGCATGCAGCGAGACCGCGAGCATGGAGCCGATTTCGGCGCCGGCGCGCCCAATGTTCGGCACCACGCCTGACGTCGACAATGTGATGCGGCGCTTGGAAATGCTCAAGCCGTCGCCGTCGGCGACAACATTGAGGCCGTCGCGCACCGCCTCAAAATTATAAAGCGGCTCACCCATTCCCATCATGACGACATTGGAGACAAGCCGCTTCTCGGGCTCACGCGCCGCTCCCCTTGCGCCACTGACGCTTGCCGGAGGTTGGGCGATAAGCCAATCGCCGAGCTGGTCGCGTGCAACGACGACCTGGGCGGCGATCTCGGCCGCGGTGAGATTGCGCACCAGGCGCTGCGTCCCGGTATGGCAGAAACTACAATTAAGCGTGCAGCCGACCTGGCTCGAAATGCACAGCGTGCCGCGATCGGTCTCCGGGATGTAGACGCATTCGATCTCGTGCGGCGCGTCGGCCCGTTCGCCCGGCAGGCTGAGAAGCCATTTGCGCGTGCCGTCGACCGAAATTTGCTCGGCGGCGATTTGCGGCCGCGCCAAAGTGAAGCACCGCGCCAGTGCGGCGCGCAGCTCCTTTGACAGCGTCGTCATCGCTTCGAAATCTTGCGCGCCGCGCACATAGAGCCAGTGCCAGATTTGCTGCACCCGCATCCGGCGCTGGCGTTCCGGCACACCGACCTCGCTCAGCGCCTGCGCCAGCATTTCGCGCGGCATGCCAACGAGCGACGGTTGGGCCGGCGCGGCATAGCGCTCAAGTGGGCTTTTTTCGATAAAAGCCGGCGCAAGGGCTGCTTCACTTGCGGCGAAAGAAGTCATCGTAGGCGATCCAGCATCGACGAAGACGGGCCGAACGACAGGTGCGTTTGACCCTTCCCATAAATAGTCCCTTACCGGGAAATGGCGAGTAGCGGCGGACTCCGATCAAATCGGACGGATAAGGCTTGCCTGCCGCTCCTGATGTCGGCCGAGCGGTTGACGCTGACTATCTGCGCCACTTGATTTACGCTACTTGATTTACGCTACTTGCATTCCTGTCCCGCCCGATCGAGCGCCTGAGCCACGCCTTTGAGCGTAAAAGTATCGGTCGATTGCGTGCCCTTTGCCGAGACGCCCTTGACTACCGCGCTATCGCCGCCGCGCATCGCGTCAACCATTTTGGCTTCTTCGGACGCGTTTTTGATCCAGGCGCCGTCCTGCTGGGTATAGAGCGGGAACGAATTCCCCCCGATCTGGGCGCTGGCCTCGGCGCCCGCCTTGAATGGATAGCCGACCACGACCGAAACCTCATTCGCCACTTTGTCGGCCGGGCGCGTGGAAATGAAGATGTAGACCGGATTGCGCGGCCGGTTCGGAGGATTGGTCTCGGACGAGCTCGGCTTGGCCAGCACGAAGCAGAGTTTCTTGCCGCCGGGTGAAGCCGTGTAGGCGCCCCACACGCCATATTGGCCGAGTAGCTTTGGCTGAGCGCCACCGGCAACTGCGGCGGCAGGCGGCGCCGGCTTGGCACCAGTAGCCGGCGCGGCCGGTTTTGCCTCGGGCTTCACCTCGGGTTTGGGCTTTGGCTTGGCTGGCGTGGCCGCATGAGGCGCAATCGCCGGCGTAGATTGCTGGGCGCGTGCAGGACAAAGCATCGCCGCTACGCCCAGTAGCAAAAACACAAGCCCCCATTGTCGCCGCATCTGCAGTCGCTGCATCCGCATCGGGCCTCGCACGGCAATGCCCCAAAACCGTGGCAACCAAGCCGTCACAACAAACAGCAGTAATAGCAAAACTTTGGATTTTTATCCAATTCGAAGCGAGCTGGGTCGCGGCGGTGCAAACCTACCCATGCCAGCAGCGCGCTTTCCGAGCGCCGCTTTCACGTTTATGGAAAGCTCCGCCCGATTGCTGCGGGCTTTTCAGCGAGGAGCGACAGGCGCATGAAAGCCGTTCTCTGCACCCATTTCGGTCCGCCTGACGCGCTTAAACTGGACGATATCGACCCGCCGCGCGCCGGCCCGGGCGAGGCCGTCGTGGCCGTGCAAGCGGTCGCGCTCAATTTTTTCGATACCCTGATCATCGCCGGCAAATACCAGCACAAGCCGCCATTCCCGTTTTCGCCCGGCGCGGAGTTTGCCGGAGTGGTTGAGAGTGTCGATAGCGACGTCGCCGATATCAGGCCGGGTGACCGCGTCATTGGTTATTGCGGCTGGGGCGCGGCGCGGGAGCGCGTCGCGGTCCGCGCGGAACGACTGGTCAAAATTCCCGATCAACTCGATTTCGAGCGCGCCGCCGGCTTGACCGTGACCTATGGCACGACACTTTACGCGCTGCGCGAGCGCGCCGAGCTCAAGCCTGGCGAATCGCTCGCCGTGCTTGGCGCTTCCGGCGGCACCGGGCTTGCGGCAGTCGAACTCGGCAAGATCATGGGCGCGCGGGTGATCGCCTGCGCCTCCTCGGATGAAAAGCTCGCTTTCGCCCGCAAGCACGGCGCCGACGATACCGTGAACTATGAGCGTGACGATCTGCGCGGCGCGCTTCGAAAGCTCGGCGGCGAACGCGGTATCGACGTGGTTTACGATCCGGTCGGCGGCGGCTGTGCCGAACCGGCGCTCCGCTCGCTCGGCTGGCTCGGCCGCTATCTCGTGGTCGGCTTTGCCGCCGGAGAAATTCCGAAAATTCCGCTGAACCTTGTGCTTCTTAAAAGCTGCGATATCTGCGGCATATCGTGGGGCGCCTGGACCAATCGCGAGCCGCTGGCGCAGCGCAAATTGATGACGGACATCGTGACATGGAGCGCCGTAGGCAAGCTCAGCGCGCATGTTCAAGCGGTCTATCCGCTGTCCGAGATCGCGGCGGCGCTCAGCGTGATCGCCGAACGCAAGGTGATGGGCAAAATCGTGCTGCGCGCTTAAACAAAAGCTATGCGGGATGACGAACTCTATTAAGCTAGCCAATGCGGACGATGATGTTCGACCCAATCTAGAATTCGAGATCGGAGTGACCGCAGCAACTGCACATCATCAGCGAGGAGTGCCAGACCGATTGGAAGCATCCAGAATCCAACGATCGGCAGGAACCCAACGACCCCGCCAAGCGTCAGCAATACTCCCATTGGAATCCTGAGCCATCGACCGGACGGCTGCCGGAGGAAGCGAATGCTTGGGCGAACACGCCTCGGCAACCGATTTATGATTCGTTCGAGGCGCCAGTCGTCGGCGCTCATTGCATGCGCTGGGGTCATTTCACTTTTCCCATTCCGTTCGAGTCCGCTGATGAGGAGAGGACTCGGCACCCTTCGGCTCTGGAGAAGTCATCATCAACTGTATGAGCCTGATCATCTGCGCCTCGTTAGGATCTACGTGCTGATCCGCCGCAGCGACCACTTCGGCAATTCGAACCGCATCAAAGGTCAGTGACAAAGCAGCTGCCGGTCGAAGAGCCTCTACAATCACATCGGCGAAGTCTCTGTCTCGGAGACGTCGCGCGCGATCGTCAAAGAATTCTGCGATGCGCTCTTGCGAGATTGTCGGGGCAAGCCGCCGCCGATCGATGTAACGCACCGCCTCGTCCCGCTCGATTGCTTCGACCCGCCCGTCCGCGAGGGCCACGAAAGCACCCACGGTGACTAAGGCTTTCACTGTCTGTTCGTCGCAGTCGAATGGATCACGGAGTTCGCCCGAGATGCTGGGGCGGATGTAGCGGATCGGCATGATACCCCTCCTCAGAGCTGCGTTACTTGCGCACCAAGGGAGCTCAGACCAACCTGCATCAGGGAGATAAAATACTTTGGGCCCTGATGTCGGTGGTCTATCGCGTCTGGCGCGGGACAGCTGATCCGACATCGCGAGGTTGGCCGATACAATCGGCGTCCTCGCCAGAGGGGCCCGGATACGATTATTGATTCGTAGCTAGGGCGAGCGCCGCGTCAAGTCAACCTGACCGAGCTATGTGCGACCGCCCGTCGCGGAAGGCGTCACAGAACTTAAACCCGATGACCCGAAATTTCGATTGTCAGAGACTGGACGCGCGGAAAACCTGCTTCACGAAGCCAATCGGCGCGTGGCAAGTGTTAGTTCCGTTCCGGATCAAGATGCGACTCGTCCGGTCTGCGACTAGTCCGTTCGTCCTTTAATATCGGCGCTGATCGCGCATGCCCCGCCAGCTAGTGAGGTAGCCAGCTCCATCCGTTTTCAGGCGATCCCGGCACGAAGCGTCTACGTCATTTTGTCGCTGCACTCAGAAGACGCGGGCGATTCGTAGCCGGCGGCGACTCATCAGGCGGCATGGATATTAACATCAATAGCTTAGACGTGGCTGACTGAGCATTTAAGGCGCGGTGAGTATCGTGCCGTCGGCGACTCGCGGCACAGAAAAATCGCAATTTTGGGCGCACTTTCTTCGCTACAGTTTAGGTCATTTCGGGCGATCGGGGAGAGTCTCCGTGGCTCAAGCGATTGAGCAACGTCCAGCTCCGTTGGTTGATACAAATGAAGCTGCACCGGCGGACTTGCAGCGAGGCGACCCTCTCGACCGTTTAGCCTGGCTAAGCGCTTGGATACGACCTTACTCTTCGAATGCACTTGCCATCGCACTCATCTGTCTAGGCGCAGCGACGGCACTGCGCTTCCTCGGTAGTTGGACTAATTCGGATTTTCTTTTCGCAACCTATTTTCCAGCGATCCTAGCTGCCGGTCTAGTTGCTGGCATACCGGCCGCCGTCGGCGTGACGATCGCGTCCGCCGTCATCGTTCGATTGTTCTTTGTTCCTTCTTACCTGCATTTCGGTTCGCAAAACTACGGCGAGCTAATTGACTTCGTCATGTACTTGGTCTCAGCAGCATTGACGATTACCTTTGCTCATTATTCTCGAGTGGTTCTGAAACGCTTACACAAACGCAACCGCACCAATGAAATTCTTGCCAGGGAGCTGCAGCACAGAAGCAAAAACGTTTGCGCTGTAATCGATGTGATCGTTCAAAAAAGCCTGGCCGATGACCCAGAACGAGCAAAAAAGGTTTTCGGACGCATCAAGGCAATGATGCATGCCAATGAACTATTGACGGCGCCGCGGCCGCAGTTGCTTACCTTGAAACAGCTCTTGCTCGAAGCATTCGCGCCGTATGGCGAGGATCGCTTGGCGGCGTTTGGGCCGGAAATCTCCATTGGCCCTGATCCCGCTCGTCATCTTATTCTCCTTATTCATGAGCTCGTTACGAATGCGGTGAAATACGGATCGCTGTCGCGACTAAGCGGTCGTGTTTTCGTTGATTGGCGGGACGATGGGGAAACGATTATTTTATATTGGAAAGAGAGTGGAGGTCCGAGAACCGACTATCCCCAAAGGGAGGGGTTCGGCAGTCAGCTAATTGCTGCGTGTATCAAATCACTGTCCGGGACTATGCAGCAGAATTTTGCGCCGGATGGATTCGTCTGTTCGATCTCTTTTAAGACTAGCCGTAGCAGCATTGATTTAGCGCAGGCTCAGCAGCCCGTATCTCTACCGCGCTCGCAACCTAGTTGAGCGGTTCTTCGACAACATCAAACAGTGCCGGGCGGGAACAGCAAGCTTGCGGCTAACTACCTCGACTTCATCCAGCTTGCATCGATTAGGCTATGGCTGCGTGTTAATGAGTCCCGCTCTCGCGGCTCTACGTTTCCCGCAGCCGCGCCACCATGCGGCGCGCCGCCTCGCGATGCTCGGGCTTGATATGCGAGGACATCAGCTTGATCGCCATGCCGAGCACCGCCACATCATCGGCATAGCCGATGATCGGCAGATAATCGGGGATTAAATCGTCCGGCGCGACGAAATAGACGATGGCGCCGACGAGCACGGCCTTGACGTGAAGGGGGGTATGGCGATCGAAGGCGCAATAATGCGCAGTCAGCACGTCTTCGAGGAACGGAATGGTCGCTACTTCGCGCTTGAGCTTGCGCCACAACTTGCGGCGCAAGTCGGCTTCGTCGTCCGCCAAGCGGCGGGTCAGCGCTGCAAAGTCCGGCCACGGCGCGGCTTGCTGCCAAAACCACATAAGCTCAAAATCTCCTGTCGCTCTAAATCTCCGGTAGCTAGCGCCCTTAACTCCGACTCTCCTGTGGGCGTATTGCTCCCATATGAAATGGCCGTGAAACACGGCAGCGGCAAGGCGGAATTCATCCGGCGAGCTTGTCCGCGAGCTTATCCATGGTTTCGGCTATCTGTGAGCCCGCCGGCATCGTGGGTCGACAACGTCACCTCAACAGTCTTGTAGACGTTTGACCATTCGGGATGGTGATCGAGTTTCTCCGCCACCAAGGCGGCGCGTGCCATGAAACCGAAGGCCTCACTGAAATCCTTGAAAACGAATTTCCTGGTGATGGCATCGCGACCCGCCACTTCACGCCAGCCTTTGACACGGGCGAGCGCAGATTTGCGTGCATCGCCGGAAAGTTTTTCTGCCATATCGGCGCTCCTTCGCGCTTCGTCGGGACCGGCACGGATGACGCGCGGCACTCGCAAATAGCCGATCAATTCTTACCTAATGGAAAGAAAGGCGCAATGCGCGAAAGTCGCCGCGCTGGTCGTCAGGAGGTCGCTATGGGCTGGTCTTTGACCATCGGCTCGGTCGTTGGGACGGCGATCCGCATTCATGTGACATTCCTGTTGTTTCTCGCCTGGATTTTTGGCGTCAGCTACGTTTCGGGCGGCCCGCAGGCTGCCTGGAACGGGCTTTTGTTCATGGTGCTGTTGTTCCTGTGCGTGCTGCTCCACGAATTCGGCCACATTTTTACAGCGCGTGCATTCGGCGTGACGACACCTGACGTTATTCTACTTCCGATCGGTGGCGTGGCGCGGCTCGAGCGCATCCCGGAACAACCCAGTGAAGAGTTCCTCATCGCCATCGCCGGCCCGGCCGTCAATGTGGCGATTGCCGCCGTACTGGTCGTGATCGGTGGCGCCAGTCTCGACCCAAGCCATCTCGGCTCGATCGAAAGCAACAAGGTCGGCCTCGCCGAACGGCTCGCCGCCGTGAACGTGTTTCTCGCGCTGTTTAATTTGATCCCGGCCTTTCCGATGGACGGCGGCCGTGTACTGCGTGCGTTATTAGCCACGCGGTTCGGTTATGTCCGCGCCACCGAAATCGCAGCCTCAGTCGGCCAGGCAGTCGCGTTCGTACTCGGCTTTATCGGGCTGTTCGGCGATCCGTTGCTGATCTTCATCGCCGTCTTCGTTTACCTTGCCGCCGCGGCGGAGGCGCATCTGGTTGCGATCCGCGCCATATCGCAAGGCGTACCGGTGACTGCGGCGATGATGACCGAATTGGTCACGCTGACGCCTGACGAGCACGTCGATGCCGCGGTGGAGACGCTGCTGCGCACCAGCCAAGGCGAGTTCCCGGTGGTGGACGGGCTCGGCCGCCCGGTCGGTTTGTTGGCGCGCAACGACGTCATCCGGGCGCTCAAAGAGCGCGGCCCCGATGCCAAAGTCGGCGACGTCATGACCGCACAAATACTCACGCTCGGACACCGCCACTGCCTCGATGAAGCTTTTCGTCTCCTGCAGCAAAAATCGGCGCCAGCGGTTGGAATTGTCGACGCATCGCAGCGGCTGATCGGGCTCGTGACCTCGGCCACCATTGGCGAAATGCTGATGGTGCACCGCGCGATGCCCGGCGGCTTACGGTTTGGGCCATGGAGCCGGCCGGCCGGCGCCTGAGCGACGCTGCGGCGGGAATTTCTGAAACCTCAAGCGGCCTTAAGGCTTTGACATGTGCGGCGCAGCGTTAACCAACGGACCGGCCATGATCGCAAAGCAGATTTGCAGTATCGCCTCAACCCGGCGCAGCCGTGATAGAATTAAGTATGTCGCCCGGTACGCCGAACCGTATCCCTCTGGCCATGAAATTGTGGCTGTTCCGGCAGCGATCGGGTGCAGCAAACGCCGCCCGCGCCCAATCGGCGGATGGAATTATGAGTCGCGAGTCACTTGAACATATGGTGCGCAGCCGGATGCGCATGATTGTGCGCCACACTTGGCTACTCGCCATTCTCGGCACGGCGATCGTGGTCGGCCTCGTTTGGGTCGGCTTCTACATCAGCACCGAGGCGGAGCGTATGCGGATTGCGGCCGGGCCGATCGACGCAAAGATCGTCCAGGCTCTATCCGACCAGATCGCCCAGAGTCATCGCAATCTTCACTTGAAATTCGTGCCCGTCGCCAGCTCGCAAGATGCCGCTAACGCGATCAAAGACGGCAAGGCCGATCTCGCCATTCTGCCGAGTACGATCGACAACTCGCTGAAATGGCCAGTGGTCGCCATCCTGCGGCAAAACGTAATGGCGCTGATCGTCCCGCCATCGGCATCGGCAAAAACCGCGTCGGCAAAGAAGGGAAAGAAGAAGTCCGGCAAGATCGAAAAGATCGATCAGCTTGCCGGCCACCGCGTCGGGATTGTGACCGGCAACGAGGCGACGCCCGATCTGCTGCGCGCCGTACTCGATCATTACGGCGTGCCGATCGCCAAGGTGAACGTGTCGGAAATCGAACCCGCCAACATAGCCGACGCCGTCAAGAACAATCAGGTCGATGTGCTGTTCGTTGCCGGCGCGGCGACGGGCGTGGCGATTTCCGAAGCGGTCAAGGCGGCCAGCCGGAACGGCGAAGCGCCAAGCTTTGTGGACATAGATCAGGCCGACGGCATCGCCAAGCGCAATCCGGTATTCGAATCGATCGACATCGATGCCGGCACTTTCGGCGGCACTCCCCCCACGCCCGATGACAGTCTCAAGAGTCTTAGCTTTGCCGAATATCTGGTGGCGCGAAAATCATACAGCGACTCCGCCATCGCCGCGCTGGCGAAGATTATCTATACGTCGCGCCAAGCGCTTGCCGCCGCGGCGCCAGGCGAGATTAAGATTGCGGCGCCCGCGACCGACAAGGATGCCGATGTGGTCGCGCATTCAGGTGCGCTCGCCTATCTGAACGACAGTCAGCAATCGTTCTTCGACAAATACGGCGACGATATCTTCTACGGCATGCTGATCTTTCCGGTATTCGGATCGGCCATTGCCGGTCTGGCGAGCTATCTGCGCCGGGACAAGCGCACGCGGCGGCTGCGGCTCCTCCAGCGGGTACTCGATCTCGTTCGCAAGGCGCATGCGGCGCGGAGCTTGGCGACGCTCGAACAGCTTCAGGTCGAAGCGGACAATCTCGTGATCGCAATCGTCCATCTGGGCGAGCATGAGGAGTTCGACGAGACTGTGCGCATGTCGTTTGCCTTCGCGCTCGACCAGCTTCGTTTCGCGATCGCCGCGCGGCGCACTGCGATACTCGATCGCTCGGATGGATTGACCGACGACGCAACCGAGCCGGGCAGTGGTGCCGCCAAGCCCACCGGCAACGCCGCCGCTGCTTAGCTTTTCTGCAGCGTAGGCGTTTCTGCATGGAGGGCGCCGATTGCCTCGGCGCCATTTATGCCTATATACCGCATGCGAATCGCGGGCCCTTCGGGGCCCGTGAATTTTAAAAATACCCCCAAAAAATACCTCCAATGGACCTGCGCAACATCGCCATCATCGCCCACGTCGACCACGGCAAGACCACACTGGTCGACCGGCTGCTGCAGCAATCGGGCTCGTTTCGCGAGAACCAGCGCGTGATCGAACGCGCGCTCGACTCCAACGACCTCGAGCGCGAGCGCGGCATCACAATTCTGGCGAAGGCGACCTCGCTGGTTTGGCGGAACACTCGCATCAACATCGTCGATACGCCGGGCCACGCTGATTTCGGCGGCGAGGTCGAGCGCATCCTCAATATGGTCGACGGCGCGCTGGTGCTGGTCGATGCCGCCGAGGGACCGCTGCCGCAGACCAAATTCGTGGTTTCCAAGGCGCTGAAGATGGGGCTCAAGCCGATCGTCGTGATTAACAAGGTTGACCGCTCGGACGCGCGCCCGACCGAGGTGGCGAACGCCGTGTTCGATTTATTTGCCGCGCTTGACGCCAGCGAAGAGCAGCTCGATTTCCCCATTCTCTACGGTTCGGCCAAGCAGGGCTGGATGGCCGCCGACCCCGCCGGACCCAAAGATAAAGGCATGGTGCCGTTGTTCGATCTGGTGATCCGCCATGTTACGCCGCCGCGGGTCGAGGATGGCCCGTTCCGTATGCTGGGCACGATATTGGAGGCCAATCCTTATCTCGGCCGTGTTGTCACCGGCCGCATCAGCGCCGGCTCGGTGAGGCCCAATCAGACCGTCAAGGTTCTCGATCCAAACGGCGCTCTGATCGAGGAAAGCCGCGTTACCAAGGTGCTCGCCTTCCGCGGACTTGAGCGCGCGCCGATCGAGGAAGGCTTCGCCGGCGACATCGTCGCCATCGCCGGCCTGCCCGAGGCGACCGTTTCGCACACGCTGTGCGCGCCCGAAGTCACCGAGCCATTGCCGGCGCAGCCGATCGATCCGCCGACGCTGACGATGACATTCCGCATCAACGATTCGCCGCTCGCCGGCACCGAGGGCGACAAGGTGCAAAGCCGGGTGATCCGCGAGCGGTTGTTGCGCGAGGCCGAGGGCAATGTGGCGTTACGCATCTCGGAATCCAACGAAAAAGACTCAATGGAGGTCGCCGGCCGCGGCGAATTGCAGCTCGGCATTCTGATCGAGACCATGCGGCGGGAAGGCTTCGAGCTTTCGGTGTCGCGGCCGAAGGTGCTGTTTCGGCATGGCCTGTCGGGCGATCTACTCGAACCGATCGAAGAAGTCGTCATCGACGTCGACGAACAACATGCCGGCATCGTCGTGCAGAAACTCGCCGAGCGCAGGGGCGAGATGATCGAGATGCGGCCATCCGGCGGCGGACGGGTGCGGCTGATCTTCTACGCGCCGACGCGCGGACTGATCGGGTACCACGGCGAACTTCTCACCGATACGCGGGGCACCGCCGTCATGAACCGGCTGTTCCATGCCTATGGCCCGCATCGCGGTGAAATTGCCGGCCGCCGCAATGGCGTATTGATCTCAACCGATCAAGGCGAATCCGTCGCCTATGCCATGTGGAATCTCGAAGACCGCGGCCCGATGATGATCGAGCCCGGCTGGAAGGTTTACCGCGGCATGATCGTCGGCGAGCACACCCGCGG
The DNA here is from genome assembly GCA_049650505.1 of Xanthobacteraceae bacterium. Classification (GTDB taxonomy): domain Bacteria; phylum Pseudomonadota; class Alphaproteobacteria; order Rhizobiales; family Xanthobacteraceae; genus BOG-931. The sequence continues at coordinate 3,187 of JBASAH010000462.1, read as the reverse complement.
CAATGACCTTGAGGTCAACGTGCTCAAGGGCAAGAAGCTCACCAATATCCGCACCCATGCCAAAGACGAAGCGATAAGGCTTACGCCGCCGATTCGCATGACGCTGGAGAAGGCGCTCGCCTATATCGAGGACGATGAGCTCGTCGAAGTGACGCCGAAATCGATACGGTTGCGCAAGAAGCTGCTCGATCCACACGAGCGCAAACGCGACGAGCGGCGCAAAGAAGCCGAGCGCGTCTAAGCGCGCCCGCGTTGCTTTCCCCACGCGCCGTCTCGACGGCTATGATTCGCGGCATATCTTGTCATAAATAACCGCGCGTGGCGCGCGAGCGCGGCAAAAAGTCCCCAACCGTGACGGGATTGCAACAGCCGTCGCGGATTGCGCGGCAGAAGGGCATTTTCTTGTCTGCAATTCTGGCAGGCACCATTTCTTTCCGGTAATAATCGATGTGGTGAAACGGTGAAGTCTTGCAGGCCGCCATCTTGCTTGCTTTGATCGCACCGACGAACTCGGCCGGAGACGAGCGCCAAAAATCTTTGGGTCGATAATAGTCTTCGGGTAGATAACGTCGAGACCGCATCATGAGCGTCGCATCATGAGCACCGTCCTTATCGAAATCCGCCGCGCCAGGGCGAGCGATGCCGCTACGGTTGCGGAGACGCACGATGAGGCATGGCGGACGGCGTATCAGGGCATTATCCCGGGCGCCGAGCTGCGCCGGCTCATCAATCGGCGCGGTCCGGCGTGGTGGGAAAGCGCGATTCGCAAGGGCAGCCGCATCGCGCTCCTGCAATTCGGCGACAAGGTCGCGGGCTACGCCAATTACGGGCGCAACCGGGCGCGCAGCCTTTATTACGACGGCGAAATCTACGAACTTTATCTGCGGCCGGAATTCCAGGGCTTGGGCTTCGGCCGGCGCTTGTTCACCGCGGCGCGGCGCGATCTGGCGCAGAGCGCGCTGAAATCGCTGATCGTGTGGGCGCTGTCGGAGAACGAGAATGCGGTCGGGTTCTATCGCGCGCTCGGCGGCAAGGCGGTGGCGCGGTCTTCGGAAAAATTCGGCGCCCGCGCGCTCGATAAAGTGGCCTTCGGCTGGAATAGCTAAGATCAGATCTCCGGCGCCGGCAAGCCAGCCTGCATGCAGGCGGCGCGCAACGTATTGCTCAGAAGGCAGGCAATCGTCATTGGCCCGACGCCGCCGGGCACCGGCGTCACCGCGCCGGCCACGTCGAGCGCTTCGGCAAAGTTCACGTCGCCGACGATGCGCGATTTGCCGCCGGCGTCCACGCGGTTGATGCCGATATCGATCACGGTGGCGCCCGGCTTGATCCAGTCGCCGCGAATGAATTCCGCGTGGCCGATGGCGATGCAGAGAATTTCGGCGCGGCGGCAATAGGCCGGCAGATCGCTTGTGCGGGTATGCGCGATGGTCACCGTCGCATTTTCCTTGAGCAGAAGCTGAGCCAGCGGATTGCCGACAATATGCGAGCGCCCCACCATCAGCGCATCGCAGCCAGCGAGCGAGGTGCGGATTGTCTTGATCAGCTTGATGCAGGCGATCGGGGTGCACGGTGCAAGCGCCGGCAAGCCGGCGACCAGCCGGCCGGCATTGAGCGGGTGAAAGCCGTCGACGTCTTTTCCCGGATCGATGCTGGCGACAATGCGTTGGGTGCCGATATGCGGCGGCAGCGGCGCCTGCACCAGAATGCCGTGCACCGCCGGATCGGCATTGAGCTTTTGTATGAGCGCGAGCAGCTCCGCCTCGTCTACCTTGACCGGCAAATGATGGTCGAACGGCCGCATGCCGACTTCGAGCACGGCGCGGGATTTGCTCGTGACATAAGATTTACTCGCCGGATCGTCGCCGAGAAGCACGACCGCAAGCCCCGGCACAATGCCGTGCGCGGCGATCAAGCGCTCCGTCTCGGTTTTGACAGACGCGCGCAGATCGGCAGCGATCGCCTTGCCGTCGATGATCTTCGCGCTCATCTTGGCGCTAATTTTGGTGCTCATATCAACAGCCGTTCAAGCATTGCGTCGAGCGTCGGCGCGTCGCCGACAATGCGCAGCCGCTTGAAGCGCGCGGCCGCGCCCGCTGCAAGCTCGACCTGCCGCGGCGCGATGCCAAGCGCTTTAGCGACGAGCCGCCGCAGGGCTTCATTGGCTTCGCCTTCCACCGGCGCCGCCCGCACTCTGACCTTGAGTACGGTCCGCCCGTCAGAGCGGCACTCGACGCCCTCGATCGCGTCGCGCGCACTACGCGGCGTGAGCCGCACATTGAGCGCGATCCCGTCCGCCCCGCGCATCCATGGCTTCGAAGATGGCTTCGAAGACGGTCTCGAAGATGGCTTCGAAGATGATCCCGGACCTGGCGTTGCAGCCATGACGTCAGGATCGGCTCTTAGATGAACAGTTTGGCGATGTTGGGCAGAATGACCGATTGAATGAACAAAATTATGAGAAACAAAATGATGGGCGAGATGTCGATGCCGCCCATATTCGGCAGAAGATTGCGGATCGGACGCAGCGCCGGCTCGGTCAAGCGATAGAGCAGCTCCGCAATCATGTGCACGATCTGATTGCGCGTGTTGACCACATTGAACGCGATCAGCCAGCTCAAGATCGCCATTGCGATGACGATGTAGACATAAACAGTGAGCAGATAAGAGATGAATTGGAGAAGCTCGATCATTGCGCGCCCCAGCTCAAGTGCCGTGGCGCAGGGTTTACCGGTGTTGCCGCGCCGGAACAAGCCGATGCGGCGAACAGGCAGCGGATTGGCCGCGCGCCGTCCTTGACACTCGGGGATGGCAGCCCTAAATGGCCCGCACTCGCCAAAATCGGCAGCAAGTCCGCCGCCTAAGCCCATCCTGGCGGAACATGGCGCGAACTCGGCGCAGAGTGGCGCCGGACATGGCGGGGCCGTAGCTCAGTTGGGAGAGCGCCTCGTTCGCAATGAGGAGGTCAGGGGTTCAAATCCCCTCGGCTCCACCAACTCCGCCGTAAGGCTTTGAAAAAACTCAACGACATTCTGGATCAAGGGCTTAGCACGTCCTTGTGGGACACCTAGATGGTACACATGCAAGGAATTAAACCGGTGTCCAACTCGCGTCTGCAACGCCGCAACGGCGTCTACTACTATCGCCGTCGCATTCCTCTCTCCCTCGTCAGCAAGTTCGGCAGGAC
>JBASAH010000461.1:0-8758 GCA_049650505.1 Xanthobacteraceae bacterium | reverse complement strand
CAGCGAGCGGCCGAAGCGTAACGATCCGGCAGCGCGATCGCAGCGTCGGCGCCACCCGTGCAGCCGAGTGAGCGACGAGCAAGAGCAGCGCACGTTTGGGTGGTTCTTCAAGCACCTTCAACAGCGCATTGGCCCCGAAGCGGTTGAGATCATCAACAACGTCAACGATCGCAATCCGCCAGCCCCCCTCGCCTGCCGTCGAGCCGAAAAATGGGACTGTGCGGCGGATGTCCTCGACCGCGATTTGGTTACGCAGCACGCCCCTCTCGTTGACGGTCCGCTCGATCACGAGAAAATCGGGCTGGGCCTGCGCGGCGATCCGTCGGGCCACCGGATTTGCCGGCTCGACCCCAAGCGATTTCGCAGTTTGCACATCCGGCGCGACCGGGTCCGGGTGAGCGAGTACAAAGCGTGCCAGCCGATAAGCGAGTGTCGCCTTGCCAGTGCCCTTCGGCCCCGCGATGAGGACGCCGTGCGGCATGCGCCCGGAGCGGTACGCGGTAAGGAGCGCCCCCTCCGCGCCAGCGTGACCGAACAATACCGCGGTTGCGCGCGGATGCGGCGCCTCGTCGATATCGCCGTCGTCCTCGTTCATGCTTTAAGCTTTCGCGGCCGCGGCTTCGTCGACCGGATGGACCGCCGAGGGATTAAGCCGCGACTCCACCGCGTACCAAACCGATTTGGCGACGGCATCCTTGGAAGTGCTGGCGTCGATCACGACGCACCGATCGGGCTCGCCCGCCGCAATCGCGAGATAGGCTTCACGCAGTTTTTCGTGGAATTCGGCGCCCTCCCCTTCAAACCGGTCCGCCTGAACATTGCCGCGACGCAGCTTTGCCCGTTCGAGGCCGAGTTGTACGGGCAGGTCGAGGATCACCGTGAGATCGGGGGTAAGACTGCCGATTGAAACCCGTTCAAGCACGTTGATGAGTCTTTGATCGACGTGGCCGAGGATACCCTGATAGACGCGGGTTGAATCCGCAAACCGGTCGCAAACAACCCATCTCCCCGATCGGAGCGCCGGCAGAATCGTACACTGCACATGGTCGTCGCGCGCGGCCGCAAACAGCATGGCTTCGACGTCAGCGCCGAGCGGCTTTGCAGCGCCGGTCAAAAGCACATGGCGAATTATTTCAGCACCCGGCGAGCCGCCGGGTTCGCGCGTCAGTTCGGCGGCAAGACCAAGCGATTCCAGACGCAACGCCAGCATGGCGGCCTGGGTGGATTTGCCGGTTCCTTCGCCGCCCTCAAAGGTGATGAATTTGCCTTGCATGTCGGAAGGGTGGCCCGTGTCACGCGAGCGCGGTTAATCTGTATTCAGTATCAGTACTTTACGGCCATGTTCTTCAGTAAAAGACGAAAAGAGACGACTCCTTTCGCAGCAATATAGGCCTCCGCGCTCAAACGCGCACTGCCGGGTGTTGGGGGTTCAGAGCTTTTTCACGCCGGCCCGCAACAGCCCGATCATCAATTCGGTGGCGCCATCCATCGCCCGTTGCGGCATGCTTCCCCATCCGACATCGTCGGCGGCCTGCAGCGGTAATTCAAGAGCCAGGTTTTCGCCCCGCCACACTCTGAGCTTGCCGATCGGTTGGCCCTTCGCGATCGGCGCCGGCACCGGACCGGTATAGACGATCCGCGCCAGCAAGCGTTGGCTGTTATTGCGCGGCACCATCACCCGCACGATGCCCGTGGCGACCAGCGGCACATAGCTTCTGTCGCCGCCGAAGACTTTGGCGTCCCCCACCGTCTGCCCTTCGGCAAACAAAACCCGTGCTTGAAAGTCGTGAAAGCCAAACTCCAAGAGCTTCTTTGCTTCGTCGGCGCGCTCCTTCTCTGATTTTGTGCCGGTGACAACCGCGATCAGCCGCAAATTGTCCTGCAGCGCCGAGCCCACCAAATTGAATCCAGCCTCCGATGTTTCACCGGTTTTAAGCCCGTCGGCGCCGATACCCATGGCAAGAAGCGGATTCCGATTTTGCTGGTGAATATTATTCCAGGCGAAGTCGCGCTGGCTGAAATAGGGATAGAAGTCGGGATAGGCCTGGATAATGTGCCGCGCCAGCTCCGCCATCTCGCGCACAGTCACACGCAAATTGGGATCGGAATAGCCGGTCGAATTTGTGAAGGTAGAATGTTCCAGACCAATTTCGCGAGCCCGTTGGGTGAGCATTCGGCCAAAGCTTGCTTCATTTCCGGCAAGCGCCTCAGCCACCGCGATGCAGGCGTCATTTGCTGAATCGACGATGATGCCTTGAATGAGATCGGAGACTTTCACCCGGCTGTGAATAGCCGCGAACATGGTGGAGCCGTGCGATGGCGCTCCTCCCTTTCGCCAGGCGTTCTCGCTGATCATGTATTCGTCCTCGAGTTTAACCCGGCCCTGCTTGATCTCGTTGAACAGAAATTCAAGCGTCATCAGCTTGGCTAGGCTCGCCGGCGCGACCAACTGATCACCGTTCTTGTCGTACAAGATGCTGTCGCTATCGGCGTCGAGAAGGATGGCCGCGGGCGCGCCGACCTGGAACCCTTCTTCCTTTTTGGTCGAAGCAGGCGGCGCGGCGATAGCTGCCGCCACTATCGCGAGCAACAGCCCTACCGCGCCAACGGCAATGAGTGCTTGAATCCTAAGGCAAACCTGCCTTGCACGCTTCGTTCCGCGCCAAATCTCCGGCACCTAAACCTCCAAATTCCAATTTCATTCTGGCGCAAAGACCGGGCACAAAATAGGCCTTTGTCCCCGCGACGAATGCGCCGCCGGCTTTTTCTCAACACGCGTGAAATCCAGATCAGTAAAGGCCGCGTCCGGTGAGGAATTCTCCGGCATCGCTTTCGCCCGAGGAGGTTACGGCTGCATAGGTCAGCGTAGCATTCCGCGGCAACGAGGCGGTCGTTGCGGTGCTGGCTAGCCGCGTTCGGGGTGGCGGCGTGGTCATTGAAATGGGCACGATCCTAGTGGCGGCGAGTTTGACAGCGCCCGGTGCCGGCGCCGGTTCGTCCTGGCGCAGCGTCGCTTCCAGCAGCCGATCGTTCGAGCCTTCCACCGGGGCGGCGCCGACATATTCCACGCGCACCCACGCGGTCCCGCTCACTGTAAAGCCCAACAGATGGGCGGCGCGTCTGGAAACGTCGATGATGCGATTGCCGGCATAAGGCCCGCGATCGTTGACGCGAACGATCAGCGAGCGACCGTTGCTCAAGTTCGACACGCGCACGTAGCTCGGCAACGGCAGGGTCAGATGCGCAGCGGTAATGGCGTCGGCGTCGAAGATTTCGCCATTTGCAGTTGCGCGGCCATGAAAATCGGAGCCGTACCAGGAGGCCACCCCGTCGGCGCGATAATGCGGGTTGTCCTGCGGGACATAAACGCGCCCGGCCACCACGTAGGGCGAACCGACCCGGTAGACGCCCCCGCCCCTTGGCACCGGCGCTCCGGGTTCGACCAGGCGGGCGCTCGGCTCGACGCCGTAACGCGGATCGACGTGGCTGTTATTGGCGCAATTAGCCAAGAAAATGCTCAGCAGCACGCCGCCCGCAGGCAACGCGAACCGTCTTAGCGCCGAGCTTGCCCGACCCCGCATCATCCCCCATCCCACCAAGGGAACTATCGAATTTGAGCATGGTCAGAATGTGGCAAAATTGGGCAAGATGACGCCGATAGTGAATGGACCATTTCACGCGATGCCATTCCGCCCAAGCACGGCGTTGTCCCTTGACCGCATTGGCGGCACACATGATTGGCGGCAAACATGGCCGCGCCAAGTGCGGCAAGCTGTGGGGCAAGCAGGGCGTTACTGGCAAATTTGCTTGAATAACTAAGGAAGAGGCTCCGCGCATTGCGGCGAATATCGCGAAGATGCCGGCGCTAGGTCGGAACGCCTAAAGCACGGACGCGCTGAAGTCTAAATTGCCGACCACAACGGCTAAATTCCGTTCGGCGTACAGGCCATCAGCAATTTGGCTGTATCGAGGAGGTTGGTGGCGGGGGTTGCTACTCGCTTTTTGTCCGGCAGCACAAAGACGATCTCATCGTCCGACTGCATGATGTAATCACGATCATGCTCCGCTTCCGTGATTACGACGGCGCGCGTCAGATCGAAGCCCGCTTTTTTGACCCTGGCTGTGGCGTCCGCGACAGCAGCTTTCGTCGGGAGATGCGTCTTGGGATCCCGGTCCAGTAACTTACCGGGTTTGTTCCACGCCTCGACGATCATTTGGGCGAGGTCATCATTGGGCCCGAAGGAAAACGCCGGCATCACCAGGTGTACATGTTCCCCAGCAAACCTAGGATGCGGTACCCGCTTGTGAATGGCCATCGTCGATCCTCCCTGATGAAAGTGAGCCGGCATCTACCCGATCCTCACGCGACCTTCATACTTTATTTGCAGGATTTTGTGACGGCAAGTGCGCTCCGTCACACCCAAGCCTCACAAATGAGCGCCTCCGGGCATTGGGGGTAGACATTATGCGAATCGTCTTTGCCGATGTGGGGATTGGTCCTAGTACAGGGAGTGAACGAAAACGCGATTTCCGCGCTAGCAGATGGCAGGTGGCAGCCCCCATTTTTGTTCGGCTCTGTATATCGTAAGTATTTTGCATTGCAGACGTGGAAGGGTGGCCGAGTGGTTTAAGGCACCGGTCTTGAAAACCAATTATAGTCTTCCCTGCCCATCCCCTTTTGTACCGTTTTGTCTTGTTTTGTTGACGTTTTCGACTGCCACTCCGTGCCCTTATCCCGCCCAATCTCGGCTGCTGCTGCCTCGTCCGGTGGCAATTCCGGTGGCAAAAACCCTCGGTAAGCCTGTGGGTAGGCAGCGGCTCAGGCCGCATATGTGCGTCGCAAAAAATAGGCCGCTCGACCTCCGAGTTGGGTCATTAGCGGACATTGGGGCCTGTCCGACTGATGTCCGCTTTACCCCCAATAGCGGACATTCGTCGGCGCAATCTAAATGTCCGCTTTGGGCCAAAAGCAGACGTTTTGCTACGCCGCTTCCGGATGCCTCAAGGCCGCGTCGAATTGGTCAAGCGCCCAATCTATTTCGTCGCGGGTGATCACCAGCGGGGGACTGACACGGATGGTGTGGTCATGGGTATCCTTACATAGGACGCGACGGAGACGTAGGGCGTCGCAGTAGCGCCGGGCGCCGCCCGCTTGGGGGAGAAGCTCGATGGCAATCATTAGGCCGCGGCCGCGGACTTCTTTCACGGCGGGGCTATTAATCTGCCGCAAACCACCGAGGAAGCGCGCTCCCATCGCGTAGGCGTTTTCGACCATGCCTTCTTCGATAAGGACTTGGAGCGCCGCGCGCGCGACGGCGCAGGCGAGCGGGTTGCCGCCGAATGTGCTGCCGTGCTCGCCCGGCTTCAACACACCGAGGATCTCGTCGTTTGAAAGCACAGCCGACACCGGATAGAAGCCACCCGACAGCGCCTTGCCGATCAAGGTGAGATCGGCCTCGATGCCTTCATGCTCTTCGGCGAGGAGCCGGCCGGTACGACCGAGCCCAGTCTGAATCTCATCGAGAATCAGAATGACGTTGTGACGTGTACAAATATCGCGCACCGATTTGAAATAGCCTGCGGGCGGAATGATCACCCCCGCCTCGCCCTGGATGGGCTCGACCAGGAAGGCGACCGTATCGGGCGTGATCGCCGCTTCGAGCGCGGTGGCGTCTCCAAAGGGCACAACGCGGCTGAATCCGGGGGTGAAGGGGCCAAAGCCGTCGCGCGTGGTCGGATCGGTGCTAAAGCCGACAATAGTCAGGGTGCGGCCATGGAAATTGTTGCAACAGACGATGACTTCGGCCCGGTCTTTCGGCACTCCCTTTACCTCATAGCCCCATTTGCGCGCGACCTTGATTGCGCTTTCCACCGCTTCGGCGCCCGAGTTCATTGGCAGAACCTTGTGCGAATGGGTGGCGGCGCAGAGCTCCTTGCAGAACAGAGGGAGTTGGTCGTTCATGAACGCTCGCGAGGTGATGGCGAGCCGCGACGCCTGCTTCGTCAGTGCCGCCAAGATGCGCGGGTGGCAATGCCCCTGATTGACCGCAGAATATGCCGACAGACAATCGAGGTAGCGCCGGCCGTCGATGTCCCAAACCCAGACGCCGCGGCCACGGGTGAGCACGACATCGAACGGCTTGTAATTGCGCGCGCCGTATTGGCGCTCAAGGGCGCCATAGCTATCGCGCGTAGCCGGCGGAAGATCTTTCAGCATTATGTTCATTTTCGAACCCCTTCGCTCTGTTCGACTGATGGCAAGGCATTATTCAGCGGCGCGCCGCAACGCGCTGGCTTCGGCGCTGCGGTTGTCGAGACGCAAGGCCATGCAATAGGCACCGCCGCCCGACATGATGAACGGCAGGAGATCAACCTGGCTCACCCGGTAGCCGCGCTCTGCCAGTCGCGCCACTAAGTCGGGCAAGGCCTTCGCCATCACCAAACGGTCACCGATATTTATGGCGTTGACGTTAAAGCGCGCGGCGTCCTCGTCCGTCGCCTCGATCAGATCTTCGGGCGCCACCACATCACGGATCGCGGCAAGTGAGGCCGCGGAGAAAGCCGGCGGATAGTAAAAGATCTCGCCGCCGCTCAACGGGCAGAAGCAGACGTCGAGATGATAAAAGCGCGGCGAGACGAGCTCGAGTGCCGTGGTCTCCCGGCCGAAGAACGCCGAAACCTCCACCGCCGCTTGCCGCGTTGAGCGTTGGCCGTAGCCAGCCCAGAACCGTCCGCGGGCGACGTCCCAAATGCAATCGCCTGCCCCCTCCTGAAAACAATTTGGCGGGAGTTGCGCGACCTCATCGAGAACGAACCCGCGCTCCATCAGAACGCGGAAGTGCTCCTGAAAATGCTTCTCTTCGCCGCGGCGTTCCGGGTGGCGGAACCGGGCGAGCAGCGCAAGGCGATCGAGCACTACCGCCGCGTTGGCGGGAAACACCATATCCGGCAGACCCGCAACGGCGGGCATGATCTCGAGCCGTGCCCCGGCAGCGATGAGCGTTGCCACGAACGACTGGAAGCTGCGCCGGGCCGCAGCCAGGTGACCTACCGGATTTTCGGCCCAGGCGCAGGGCTGCATCCATGGGTTGATTGTGTAGCTCACCTCGAAATGCGCGGGATCGGTCAATAGCAACAAAGGTTTCGAAGGCACGGTGGACTCCCCCCAAAAGATCATCTCCGGCGCCACGCGAGCTGACACTGGCGTAGCCGGCGGCCAAAGAAAAGCTAGCATTATTGACAAAATGGGCTACGGATTAGACAAAACGTCAGGGTAATTTGGCATATTGTGGAGGAGACGATGGATGACACGGATCGGCGGCTTATCGCGCTTCTTCGCCAAAACGCCCGGTTACCCGTCGCAACCCTGGCCCAGCTCCTTAAGGTCTCGCGCGGTACGGTGCAGAATCGCATCGACCGGCTAACCGCCGACGGCGTGATTGGCGGTTTTACCGTACGGCTCAAACCGGAAGCCGAACCGCAACGCGTTCGCGCCATCACCATGGTGGCAGTCGACGGCGAACATGCTGCCGCCGTGCTCAAATCGCTGCGCGGCATCCCGGAAGTTCAGGCGCTGCACACCACCAACGGCCGCTGGGACATTGTTGTCGAACTCGGCGTGGAAAGCCTCGAGGCCTTCGATCGGGCGCTGCAACGCATCCGACTAATCAACGGGATTTCGAATTCCGAGACGAGTCTGCTGCTGTCGACGCACAAGATTTGACCTAAGCGGAAAAGCGGACATTTCGCTAAGGTCGGCCGATGTCCGCTTTACCCCCGAAAGCAGACATTCCTCGACGCCGTCCCGATGTCCGCTTTGGGCCAATAAGCGACATGGTGAGATGCGCGCGTTCGGTGCCTAACTGCTGACAACGGCGGACAAATGTTCGATCATCCACTGCCCTGCGGGGCCTAGCCGATGGTCAGCGAGGTAGGCGCCGCACATCACGATTTGCGCAACACTCGATTCGAACTCCATTGGTCGAATGACTTTTAATCGTCCTTGCGCGATGTCATCCTGGACCAGATGGGAGGGCATGTTGCCCCAGCCGAGACCTGCCAGCAGCATCGACTGCTTCGCGCCGAGGTCCGCCAGGCGCCACGTGCGGCCCGACAATACGCCGTAGTCACGTCCTGCGGTCAGCGACGAGCGATCTGTGAGCACAAGCTGGACATGCTCGTTCAGGACCGGCGTATCGATCGGGCCATCGAGCGCCGCCAGCGGATGATCGGGTGCCACCACCGGGATCAGGTCGATGGTGAACAAGGGGAAGCGCTTCAGGAGCGCCATGTCGCTGAAGAAAAGCGGCAGCAACCCAATCATGCAGGTGCCGTCGAGTACCAGTTCCGCGGCCGCGCCGAGAGACTGAACGTAGATGCGCGGTGGAACGGTTGGGAACTTCGCAGTGAAAGCGCGTAGCGCTTCGACTGCCGCGCGCATCGGGAACATGGAGTCGAGCACGATCGTCAACTCTGCTTCCAATCCGCTCGCCAGACTTCGCGCCGTATCGCGAAAAGCATTTGTCTCCTCGGCGATACGGCGCGCCCGCGGCAGCAGCGCACGCCCCACCTCCGTCAGTGCGGGCCGATAGGCGGTGCGGTCGAACAGCGGAATGCCGAACTGCGCTTCAAGCTTCTGGATTGCGTAAGTTACCGCCGACTGGGCGCGGTTCAACTGTTTCGCGGCCTTCGAGAAGCTTCCGGTGTCGGCGACAGCGAGGAAAAGCCGAATTTGGTCCAGGGTCAGCGAATCCAACAT
>JBASAH010000460.1:0-1582 GCA_049650505.1 Xanthobacteraceae bacterium | reverse complement strand
GACCAAATTCGAAAGCGGCACCGGCTGGCCGAGCTTCTGGGCGCCGCTGGAGAACGCTGTCGATGAGAGCGAGGATCGTACGTTCGGCATGACCCGCACCGCAGTGACATGTCACCGCTGCGGCGGCCATCTCGGCCATGTTTTCACCGATGGCCCAAAACCTACTAGCTTGCGCTATTGCATGAACGGCGTTGCGCTGAAATTCACGCCGGCGGCAGCGGGCTCGAGCTAGACGCTTTCCGCACGTCATTGCGAGCGATAGCGATCCAGGCTTGGCAGTAGGTCTGGATTGTTCGTCGTTCGCGCTTCTCGCGATGACGGTAGCGAAGTTAGCCGTGAGCCGTCTCCTGCGCCTGTGGCGGATTCGACACGTTGTTTTCAGAAAATTCTTCTGCGAGTTTATTTGATCGCGATACTAAGATGAGCACCGCTCGTCTGTGGGTGCGCAGCAGGTGTCGACTCGTGGGTGCGAGGCACCGCCAATTGCTGAAGCCGTTCCTTTCGACAACGATGTTGGTGTGATTGAATTGATTGAAGCGGACGACATTGATCGCGTCACAGATCGGGGGACGTATACGCCCTTCCCCGGCAGGATCGAGTGGAGCTCCGTTCTTTCGAACGGCTACGGCGGGCGGTGACGAAGGAAAGTAAAGACCCGAGATCGCGACGACCCTTTGCGGTGCACCGCTATGGCGGATCGAAGGATTGCATTCGTAACATCGGGCACCCCTCAGAGGGTCGCAGCCGACGCGTGCTTTTGGCGCCGTGCGTTGGGCCTCAATTCCAACTCAATCCGACCGTTTACAAAGCGGACGGGCTCCGGCACAAATTTGCCCCGACGTTTTGGCACAGCCTGCTCATGGCCAAAGTACTCGATCCCTTAAAGCTGTCCTCGCCGCACGGCTTTCTCATCAAGATGCTGGTATTCATCATCCTGGTGGGAGCAATTGCCGCCTTCCTGCAGAAGCAGATCGCGGTGGCATTTATGTCCAACCCCGGCTTGAACGCGCTGATCGTGTTCGTCGAGGCAATCGGCATTGCGCTGGCGCTGCGCCAGGTGCTGCGGCTCCATCCGGAGATCGCCTGGGTGAACAACATCAGGCGCGGCGGCGATCCCACCCGCGCCAGGCGGCCGCCCGTCTTGTTGGCGCCGATGGCGGCGATTCTCGGCAGCCGCAGCGGACCCATTAGCGGGCGCATGACAATGTCTGCGCAATTGATGCGCGGCCTTTTGGATTCGATCGCCACGCGCTTGGACGAGGCGCGCGACATCTCGCGCTACATGACCGGCCTGCTCGTATTTTTGGGCCTGCTCGGCACCTTCTGGGGCCTGATCGCCACGGTAAGCTCGGTTGGCGAAGTCATTCAGCAACTGCGGCCCGGCGGCGATGCCGCCAGCATATTCGATTCATTGCGCAATGGCCTGGCGGCGCCGCTCTCCGGCATGGGAATTTCGTTCTCCTCCTCGCTGTTCGGCCTTGCCGGCTCGTTGGTGCTGGGTTTCCTCGACTTGCAATCAAGCCAGGCGCAGAACCGGTTCTACACCGAACTCGAAGATTGGCTGTCCACGACCGTTTACGAC
>JBASAH010000459.1:0-6088 GCA_049650505.1 Xanthobacteraceae bacterium | reverse complement strand
CCGCCGGCCCAGACAAGTTCGAAAGGGGTGAACTGACGCCATGTCTGATCGCCCTCGACCATGGCCTGCGCAATGAGGTTGCCGCCCATTGCGGTCGTGTTCATTCCATGGCCGCCGAAACCGCTGGCGAGCCAGACGCCCGGTCCAAGTTCGCCGATCTGCGGCATGCGATGCACGGTAATTCCCAAAGTGCCGGACCAGGCGTAGTCGACATCGACATCGCCCAGCTGCGGATAGGTTTTCCTGATATCGGCTTTCAACGCCCCGATATAGCGGCGCGGATTGCGCGGCCATGCGGTGGCGCGGCCGGATAACATGAGGCGATCGCCGCCGACGATACGGTAGTGGTTATCGGCGAGATCGCTGTCGCTGACACCGCCGCGGTAACCGATCGCTTCGGTCAGACGCTCACCGAGCGGCGCCGTCGTAATCACATAGGTCGTCATGGGTACCATCGTGGCGGCAAGCCGCGGCATCAGCGATTTGAGCTGGATATTGCCGCACAGCACCACATGATTGGCGCGCAACCGCGCGGCCGGCGTGACGATGCGTTTGCGCACGCCGCTCGGATCGATCGACAAGGCCGGTGTGTTCTCGAATATTCGCGCGCCCTCGCGCTCCGCCGCACCGGCGAGCGCCAGCGCGTAGTTAAGCGGATGGATGGCCAACGCGCGTAGATAATTGATCGCGTAAAAATAGCGCTCGCTGTGCAACACCGAGCGGACACGCTCGGTCGGCCAGCCCTCGATCTCGCAGCCTAATTCACCGAGCAGCGCGACATAGTTCACAAATTCATCGCTGTTGTCTTTCTTCGACACGTAAAGCCAGCCGTCCTGGGGATCGACACTGGGAGCTTGCTCGCTGGCAATTGTGTCGCGGACATAATCGAGGCCAGCCTGCGCTAGCGTCCACAGATCTTTAGTCCGCTGGAAGCCGACGCGTGCGATCAGCTTGTCGGCGTCGGCACCGAAACCAGGCAAAACAAAGCCGGTATTGCGTCCCGAGGCATTTGCGGCAAGGCGGCTTGCCTCGAGCAGAACGACCGACCAGCCGCGGCGCGCCACTTCGCGCGCCGTCGTCAGGCCGGCGAGGCCCCCGCCGATAACGCAAACGTCCACGTCGAGATCGGAATACAAAGCCGGCCGCCGCGGCGTATCCACCATGGTCGCGGCGTACCAGCTGTCGTCGTAGATCTCGGTGACGGCGCGGTTTCTATGCGATTTGGACTGCAACATCTTGCCGCTATGTAAGGGTTTCCTGACGTCCAGGCCAGGGTCGTACTGGACAGCTTATGACGGGAAAGCGACAGTATGACCATGCGCCGTCTGATCTTACTTCGCCACGCCAAAACCGAGCGCGCCCAGCCCGGCGAGCGCGACCGCGATCGCAAATTGATGAAGCGCGGACGCGCCGATGCGCCAATCGTGGGCGCTTACTTGGCACACCATGGTCTCCTCCCCGACTTGGTCTTGGTTTCGCCCGCGGAGCGGGCCCAAGAAACCTGGAGACTGGTCGCCGCCGCGCTTGACAAGAGGCCGCGAACAGAAATCGACGAGCGCCTTTATAACGCCAGCCCGCAAAAGCTTCTCGAAATCATCGCCGAGCCACGCCAAGCCCAGTCGCTCCTAATCGTCGGCCACAATCCAAGCTTGCACGAATTCGCGCTGCAGTTGATCGCGTCCGGTGACGCTGAAGCACGCGAAGAGCTTCGCGAGAAACTGCCGACCTCGGGCTTGGTGGTGATGGAACTGCCGATCGATGATTGGTCGCTAACGCGGCCGCGCGCGGCGAGATTGGAGCGCTTTGTCACACCGCGCTTGATTGCAGCCGCAACCGAATAGTCCCGCGGCCAGATTGCTGTTCCGCCGAGCGGCTCAGGACCCGGCCAGCGCTGCGAGAATGCGCACCCAGCTCCGAATGCCTTTGTGGAAGCATTTGAGATCGTATTTCTCGTTCGGTGAGTGGACGCGGTCGTCATCGAGAGCAAAACCGACCAGAAGCGTGTCCATACCCAGCACGTTCTTAAAATCGCTGACGATCGGGATCGACCCTCCGGCCCCAACCGTGACGGCTTTCTTGCCCCATTCCTGCGCCAGTGCCTCGCGCGCTTTGGCAAGCGTCGGATTGTCGAACGGCACGTCAAACGCTGGCGCGCTGGAGAAGTTACCGAATTCGACGCTGCAGTCGGCGGGCATGCGGGCGCGCACGAATTCGCGGAACGCCATGCGAATTTTTTCCGGCTCCTGCGCGCCGACCAGCCGGAACGAAACCTTCGCCATGGCTTTGGCGGGAATGACGGTTTTGGCCCCCTCCCCCGTATAGCCGCCGATAATGCCGTTTACCTCGGCGGTCGGCCGCGTCGAGATTTGTTCGATCAGCAGGCGGCCATTTTCGCCGGCTGGAATTTTTAGTCCGATTGGCGCCAGAAATTTTTCCGGCGTGAGCTCGAGACCGGCAAGATCGGCTTTGATATCGGCGGGCAATTCCGCAACGCCGTCATAGAATCCCGGAATCGCGACTGAGCCGTCGGAGCGGTGCAGTGCCGAGAGAATGGCAGCGAGAACATGGATCGGATTGCGAGCGGCGCCGCCAAACAGGCCCGAGTGCAGATCGCGATCCGCGCAAGTCAGGCGCACCTCTTCATAAACGAGGCCGCGCAGCGAGGTCGTGATTGATGGCGTATCGGCGTCCCACATCCCGGTGTCGCAGACCAGCGCGAGATCGCGTTTGAGTTCCGCGGCATTCTCGCGGACGAAGCCGAACAGGTGCTTTGATCCGCATTCCTCCTCGCCTTCGATCATCATCGTGATATCCAGCGGAAGCTCACCGGTGACCGCCTTGAACGCGCGGCAGGCTTCAATGAATGTCATCGCCTGGCCCTTGTCGTCGCAGGCGCCGCGCGCCACGATGATTTTGCGTCCGCCGTCGATTGTCGCGACGCGCGGTTCGAATGGCGGCGTCTGCCAAAGGTCGAGCGGGTCGACGGGCTGCACGTCATAATGGCCGTAAAACAGGACACGAGGTCCCCGGCGCTTGGCGCCGTTCTGGCTTTTGCCGATCACCACCGG
This sequence comes from Xanthobacteraceae bacterium, assembly GCA_049650505.1. Classification (GTDB taxonomy): domain Bacteria; phylum Pseudomonadota; class Alphaproteobacteria; order Rhizobiales; family Xanthobacteraceae; genus BOG-931. Next base: position 3,020 of record JBASAH010000459.1, on the reverse strand, counting down.
ATGCCCTGCAGTCGGCCGCAAGCCAGCATCGAAGCCGAGGCTGCCAAGATCGGCCGCCACATACTCGGCGGCGTTACGGCATTGCGCGGTATAAGCCGGATCCGTCGAAATCGATTGAATTCGCAATAAGGCGAACAACCGGTCGAGACTGGCGTCGAGTTCGCGGTCGACGTGAGCCAGGACGGCAGAGAGAGCATTTGCACTCATGATTTTGCTGTCATATTTGATCACCGCTCGATACGCGCTGATCGCCACACGTGAGCAGCGTCAGCATGTTACGAATTTTTATAATCCGTGATCTTCGTCATTGCCACCCGCCTCCCACGCGTTGCAACTTTGCAACGCTCGTGCACGTTCGAACATGCGCCTGCTTGTCACCCCGGCTTTGACCCTACAATATGTCTCGCTCGACGGAGCTTTCGGGGTTGGCGAGGGAGTAATGGACGAACTGATCGCACGTCTGGTTGCCGATGTTGGCATAGATCGTGCGACCGCGGAAAAAGCCGTCGGCATCATTCTCGAATTCCTGGTCAAGGAAGGCCCAGCGGACAAAGTGCAACCGCTGTTGACTAAACTTCCGGGAGCCGAGGCGGTGATGCAGCGGGCCGCAACTGAAAGCGACAGCGCCAGTCTAATGGCGGGAGCGATGGGCGGGGTGATGGGCGCAGGCATGCGCATGATGTCGGCCGGTTTGAGCATGGGTCAGGTGCAAAGCGTGACCCGTGCGGTGATTGCGTATACACGAGAGAAGGCAGGCGAAGATGCAGTCGGCGAGATCGTGGCTGCAGTTCCCGGGCTTTCCCAGTTTGTTTGAGTACGAACGTGATTGTCGCGACGAGATTGCGCTGAGGGGGCATGGATGGCGTATCCCATTTCTGAAATTCAGGGGATCGGCACCGATGTGGCCGCCGTTTTGAAATCGGACGGCATTCGTACCACGGTGAGCTTGTTGCGTGTGGCGAAGACGCCGAAACAGAGATTAAAGATCGCGCTCAAAACAGGAGCGCCGGAGAAGAGCGTGCTGGATTGGGTGACCGCAGCCGATCGTATGCGGGTCAAAGGTGTCGGCTGGGAATACGCCGAGCTATTGCGCGCGGCAGGGGTGCGGACTGTCAATGAACTTCGCTATCGCAATCCGCAGAAATTGGCCGATGCGATGGCAGACGTTAATACCAAGCGCAAATTGGTCCGCATTCTGCCGTCGGTAAATACGGTTTCACGTTGGATCGAGGATGCCAAGAAACTACCGCCCGTGATCCGCTATTGATGCCGCGATCCGGCGCGCGCGGCGGCGCATCATTCAGCAATGACCGACGGCTTGACTCCATGCGGGGGTCCGCGCAAAGCCACGCAAGCAGGCTAGCAAGAGCCGGTCAGTAAGCTTGAGGACGACTGCAATGGCGGCCAAAACCATGGCCCCGAACGCGCTCCGTGGTGCTGCTTCCGCCGCGGTATCCGCTGGTAACGTACTAATCGAACTGCTCGCCAAGGCGCGGCGCCCCCTCATTATGGGCGTGCTTAACGTTACGCCGGATTCGTTTTCCGATGGCGGCCGTTTCCTTGAACCAACAGCCGCGCTGGCGCATGCACAACGCCTTGCCACCGAGGGCGCCGACATCATCGATGTAGGCGCGGAATCGACACGGCCCTATGGTGGCGCGGTTCCAGTCTCGCCTGAAGAGGAGCGCAGCCGCCTCGCGGCAGTTTTGCCGGCGCTGATTGGGCTTGGCATCCCGGTTTCGATCGACACAATGAAAGCGCCGATCGCGGCCTGGGCGCTCGATGCCGGCGCGGCGATCGTCAACGATGTTTGGGGACTGCAGCGCGACCGCGACATGGCGCGCGTCATCGCCGATCACGGCGCGCCGATCGTCATCATGCATAATCGCGACAAAGCCGATCCGGCGATCGATATCATCGCCGACGTGACGGAGTTCTTCTCGCGTTCCCTGGAAATCGCCTGGCGCGCCGGCATTGGACGCGATCAGGTGGTGCTCGATCCGGGTATCGGCTTCGGCAAGACGCCGGAGCAGAGCGTTGCCTGCATCGCCCGGCTTGACGCCTGGCGCGGTTTCAATCTTCCGCTTTTGGTTGGAGCTTCACGCAAGCGCTTCATCGATTCGATTGTGCGCTCGGCGCCCGGTGAACGGCTCGGCGGATCATTGGCCGCCCATTTGATTGCGGTCGAGCGCGGCGCGGCGATTATCCGCACGCATGATGTTGCGCCGACCGTTCAAGCGCTCGCCGTGGCCGCGGCGATCAGGCGCGCGCAATGAGCGACACTATCTTCCTCAAGGGTCTGGCGCTTCACGCCTATCACGGCGTGATGCAGCACGAAGCCAAGGTCGGACAAACCTTCCAGATCGATCTACAACTCGACCTCGATCTCGGCAACGCATCGCGGACCGACAAGCTGAAGGATACGGTTTCCTACGATCTCGTGATCAAAACCGTTATTGAGGCATTCTGCGGCCGGCGCTATCGGCTGGTGGAAGGCGCCGCCGGCGCCGTCGCCGAAGCCGTGCTCGCCCGCTGCCCACAGGTCCGCGGCGTACGCATCTCGGTGCACAAACCGCATGCTCCGATCGCAGCGACGTTCGAGGACGTCGGCGTGACGATCGAACGCGCCCGCAACCGCAAATCATGAACGGCCCTGTGGCCGAGGCCTTGCTCGGGCTCGGCGGCAATATCGGCGATGTGCGCGCCACATTCGATCGCGCCGTGGCGATGCTGTGCGCCGACGGCACGGTGCGGCTCCTGGCGCGCTCGTCGGATTATCGCACGCCGCCCTGGGGGATCGTCGATCAGCCGGCCTTCATCAACGCCGTGATTATGATTGCGACCTCGCTTGATCCGCGCGCGCTGCTGGCGCGAGGGCTGAGCGTCGAACGCGCGCTCGGGCGCGAGCGGGCAAATGAACGCCGCTGGGGACCGCGCGCGATCGACATCGACATCCTCGCCTATAATGACCTCGTCATGCGCGAGCCGGATCTGACGCTGCCGCACCCGCATTTGTTCGA
>JBASAH010000458.1:0-1865 GCA_049650505.1 Xanthobacteraceae bacterium | reverse complement strand
CTGTAGCCCTCCGCGCGGTCGTCATCGGGAAAACTCCAATCGCCGCGTTCATAGAGTTCGACCAAAGCCTCGACCCATCCCGGCCCGTATAGATCGGGCCACTGATCGGCAAAGCGCAAATGCGCTTCAATGATTTTGCCGCCGATCGTTTCCAGGTTGAGCATGCCGGTATAGCCGGGAAGATTTTTTTCGACCCATGCGGCGCACGGCGTCTCGATAGTGCTGTCCGGTTCGGCATGAACGGTCCAATAGTCGAAGGTGCCCTCGCCTGCCGCTTTTCCGGTGGCATGCCGCCACCATAGCGGCTTGCCTTGCACGACGGCGACATCGGAAGAAACATGGCGGCCTTCGAGCAGGGTCATCCAAAAATGGCCCGGGGCATAATGTTTGTCGTAGTCGGCCTGCGAATGAAGCACGCCGCTGCCGACACCCATGCCTTTGAGATTGATGATCGGTTTGGAAAAAATCGGAAATCGCGGCGCCATCGTGCCATGCGGACCGGCATCGAGCCCCTGACTGAGCGCAATGGCGAGTTTGTTGTAGATCCAGCGTTGCGCCGGATACCACAGCCAGGCGTCGCTATCCTCGGTCGGAATATTGGCGGCTGTTGTCACATGGGCGAAATATTGCAGTCGCCAAGGATCGGCTTCGCAGATTGGCATGACTTAAAAGGTGACAGAACGGGATGACTAACGATAGGAGCCAATCTTATCCGATCTCGGTCCAACGAATGGCGTGCACGCTGAACAGACCATCGCTCCAGAATTGCACCGGCCGCCAGCCGGCGCCTTGCGCGAGCGCCTGAAAGCTTTCGATCGTGTACTTGTAGCTGTTCTCGGTATGAATGGTCTCGCCGAGACGGAAATTGATCGTCTTGCCGTTCACGCGTACTTTTTGCCGCTTGACGCTGGCAAGATGCATTTCGATGCGGCTGCGGTCGCGGTTGTAGCAAGCGTGGTGCTCGAACGCCGCCAGATCGAAATTGGCGCCAAGTTCGCGATTGATCCGAGCCAGAAGATTCAGGTTGAATTTCGCTGTGACGCCCTCGGCGTCGTTGTATGCACGACACAACACCGAGACATCCTTGATCAGGTCGACGCCGATCACCAGCACGGCGCCCTCGCCGAGCGTCTCGCCGATATGACGCAAAAATCGCACGGCCTCGTGGTGCTCGAAATTCCCGATGGTCGATCCTGGAAAGAAGCCGACCCGCGGCAGGCGCGCAAGCGGCGGCGACACCTCGAAACCGACAGTAAAATCGGCAATGACCGGATGGACCTCGAGCCGCGGAAAGTCGCGGCGCAACTGCGCGGCGTCCTGCTCCAGGAAATCGCCGGAAATGTCGACTGGAACGTAGGCCTCCACCGTGGCCGCCGCGCCGAGCAGAATGCGCGCCTTCTTGCTCGAACCTGCACCAAATTCGAACAAAGCGCAGCTCGGCGGAAACAGCGAAGCGATCGCCGGCGCATTATCCCGCAGCAGAGCAAGCTCGCAGCGTGTCGGATAATATTCCGGTAGCTGCGTGATACGTTCAAACAGAGCCGACCCGGCCAAGTCGTAAAAATATTTGGCGGGCAGCTGTTTCGGCTTGGCGGAAAGGCCGGCGAGAACTTCAGTCGCGAATCGATCCGCGGTTCCGACCGCCGACGCCGCGCGTAGCGCGATTTGCGTAATCATTGACATTTATGACATCTAATTTCCGTTGAGATATTCAATTTTGGTATTCCGCCAGCCGCAATCCGGTGAATTGCCAGCGGGCGGTCGGATAAAAGAAGTTGCGGTAAGTTGCGCGCGAGTGGCCGGGCGGCGTCGCCAGTGACGAGCCGCGCAGCACCATCTGGTTGATCATGAACTTGCCGTTGTAC
>JBASAH010000457.1:0-3142 GCA_049650505.1 Xanthobacteraceae bacterium | reverse complement strand
TGGCCCGCAAGCAAGAACAGATGACTCAGGCCATCGCGGTGCTGCAGGCGGCCGAGCAGGACATCAAGCAGAAAATTTCAGCCCCACCCTCAGCCAACAAGCCAGTCCACGTTCCACTGCCAAAACCCGCGCAACACCCGGCACAGCTTTCAACCCAGGCTTCGCCCAATCCGACCCACGTCTCACCGCCACAATCCCTGCTACCACCAAAACAGTAACGCCCACGCGCGTCCTTTTCTTCGCCGAGCCCGCTGAGTGTCACGATTTATTCCTCCAGCAAATTATTCTGAAGGTGTAGCAATCGACGGCGTGAGGTGCCGGAAGACTCCAAGTCGAGCGATAAATTATTCGCGCTGGGTCACGAGCTACGATATTCCGGCGCCAGTAGCACCATCCCAACGGCTGGGTAGGTGGTGGGCAGAGTGGGTTCAATTGACAAATTGGCGCGTTGGTTTTTGGCGCGGAATTGCAAGCAACTACTACTTCGGCGGCGGCGCGCCGGTAGTAGCAGCACCGGCGGGGCCGCGCGGATCGTTTCGGTCCGCCATGCATTTGTCCATGAAGATGTCGCGCGCCGCGCCTTGAAGTTTTTGGGCGTCGGCCCCGAATTTGCAGGTTGCCATTTTATCTTTTTCGCTGACGGCGTGGGCCGGCATGCTCGGCAGTATCACGGTCAACATGGCGGCGATGAAAGCATATCGATGCATGGCCTTTTCCCTGACTGTCAGGCATCCATTCTATACGGCGTATTACCAATAATGCCGCAACGTCCATGAAAATGAGCGTGGCGATGACAGTACCAACCATCCTGCCAATTTTGGTGGCGACTGAGAAACCCTATTACGCCGTCCGGACCAACGTCTCAAAAAACCCAGGGAATAGTTAACGCGCGAAATAGAGGTCTCATGGTTGAAATTTAAAAGCGCGAGCGGATGTCCGTTAAGGTGCGCATTGCGGACTCAAGTCAGACATTGCGCCACTTCCGAAAATGAGACGATCGGCACTGCAGCAATAGATTGCGATCTATTGGGGCATGGGCGAGGATCCTCGGCGTTACCGCCGCGCCTTGCGCGCTCTCCGGCGACGAAGAGCGCGCTTTCTACGGCATGCCGCACAACGGCAGCCGTCATTCTCCAAAAAGTGCTTCAGATAATCCCGCCCATAGTCGTAGGTGATTTCCTCCCCCGGCTCGATTCGACGCAATGCAACGATCACGATCCCGCCCCTCCGACCCACTGGCTTTGCATTCGGCCGACAGGAATGATTGATGTAACGTGCCACGTTCCATCGCGGCGAGCCGTCGATCGTCCATCGCTTGTTGATCTCAAACTGATATCTGGCGCCGCGTGCCTCGCGCCGATCGGCTTCCTCGGTGGTAATGCGCCGGCCGCGATAGGTCGCGATATAGACCCCTCGCTTGATTGGCTCTGCCGCAAACAGACCGAGCCCAGTTACCGAACGGCCAACCCGAAAGGAGCGTGAGGACATTGTTCGTGGAATAGCCGCAAATTTCTACGATGTCACCAGCAATCGAATTTTCATTCTTACAAGAGATCCGCAATCACCGCCTGCGCCGCGTTGTGTCCCGGAGCACCGGTCACGCCGCCGCCCGGATGCGCACCTGAGCCACACAGATAGAGGCCGGCGACCGGCATGCGGTAATCGGCGAATCCAAGCATCGGGCGAGCGGAAAAAAGCTGATCGAGCGTCATTGCGCCGTGGAAAATGTCGCCGTTGGGCAAGCCGAAGATGCGCTCCAGATCCAACGGTGAGAGGCTTTGTCTCGCGATTACGCTGGCTCTAAAGCCCGGCGCGTAGGCTTCGACCGTCTCGATCATCAAGTCGGCGACGGCTTCGCGGTGCTGATCCCATGTTGAACCGTCGGTGAATTGTGGGGTCACATGCTGGCAGAATAAGCTTGCTACATGAGCGCCCTGCGGCGCGAGGCTGTCGTCAAGTGTCGTCGGGATCACTATCTCGATAATCGGCATTCGGCTCCAGCCAAGCCTGACGCAATCGCGATACCCTTGCTCCATGTAGGCAAGGCCCGGCGCGAGAATTATTCCGGCAGTGTGATGATCTCCTATTCCGGGCAGCACAGTAAAATCCGGAAGCTTCGAAATCGCCACGTTCATACGAAAAGTTCCGGAACCGGCCTTCCATGCCTTCATGCGTGCCGCCATGGCGCCTGGTACGGCGTCGCGCGGCATAAGCGCTTGAAACAGCTGTTGCGGATTCACATTCGCGACCACCGCGCGCGCACGGACCGCCGTGCCATCCTTCAGCACAATGCCTGTAGCGCGGTCGCGTTCAACAAGAACTTCGCGCACCTCGGAGCCCACATCGATCCGGACGCCCTGTTCGACGGCAGCGCTCGCCATGGCTTGCGTGATCGCACCCATGCCGCCGATGGCGTAACCCCAGACGCCAGGCTTGCCATTGACCTCGCCGAACGCATGATGCAGCAGCATATAAGCGGAACCTGCCGTGTAGGGACTCGCGAGGTTGCCGACTACCGCATCGAAGGCGAGCACGGCCTTGATGGGATCGGATTCGAACCAGCTGTCGAGCATATCGCCTGCTGATTTCCGGAAGAGCCGGAGCGCCGCCTGGAGACTGTCGGCTTGCCATAACCTCTTGCCGATTGCCGCGAGTTTGCCGAGTTCGCGTACAGCTTGACCGAAGCCACCAAGATTGGGCGGCGCAATGAGCAAAACGCTGCGGAGTACTTCAACTACGCGGCGGATCTCGGCCTGATAGGCGGGATAGCGGGCCGCATCCTTGGTGCTGAATTTGGCGATCTCACGCTCGGTGCGGCCTTGTCCAGTGAGCAGATAGCGCCCATCTGGCAGCGGCAGAAAGTTCTGAGCGCGACGCTCGACGAGGCGCAGCCCGCGTTGATGCAGCTTCAGGTCCTCTGTGACCTTGGGCTGCAACAAGCTCACAGTATAGGCGGCAGTTGAGCTACGGAAGCCCGGATGGAATTCCTCTGTCACGCAAGCGCCACCGACCACGTCGCGCCGCTCGAAGACCCGCACCCGCAATCCCGCCATGCCGAGGTACGCTGCACAGGTCAGGCCGTTGTGACCGGCTCCGACTATGATGGCATCGAGATTGGACATGGCTTTGCCATCAAGACGGG
>JBASAH010000456.1:0-2684 GCA_049650505.1 Xanthobacteraceae bacterium | reverse complement strand
ATCGCGAACTTGCTGCGGTTCGCCAGAGCCTCGGTCCTGGTCACGCTCGCCCCGGCTTTGAACCCGAAGGCATGGTCAGGCTTGGCGGCGGAGCTCGCTTCGCTCCCGGAGCTGAGAACCATCGCGTTTGTCGACATGGCCGACCGCCTCGACAACGATAAGCGAGAGGCCGCGCGCGTCTCGATTGAGGAGGCGGCCGCGAGCTCGAACCTCAAGGTCGTCAACCTGCGTCAGGCGATGCGCGAGCAGCCTTCGGACTCTCTGCCTGCAGGCCGTACGATAAGCGCCGACGACATATCCTCCTACTTCTGCACCGGCGGCACTACGGGAGCGCCCAAAATCGCGGTGCGGACGCATCGGAACGAGGTTTTCGATGCGTGGGCCGCCTTACAAGCGACGGAGACCGACGGCTCGCGGCGAACCGTTCTCTGCGGCTTGCCCCTGTTTCACGTGAACGGTCAGCTCGTCACCGGCCTGCAGCCATGGATGCGCGGCGACCACGTTGTCCTCGCCACGCCGGAAGGCTATCGGGGAGAGAACGTCATCGCCCGGTTCTGGGAGATCGTCGATCGCTTCGGCGTCTCGATCTTCTCGGGCGTGCCGACGCTCTACGCCGCCTTGCTCGAGATTCCGATCGGCGACAACGATCTCTCCAGCCTGAAATTTGCGGTCTGCGGGGCGGCGCCAATGCCGGCCGCGCTGATACGAGCGTTCGAAGCGAAGACGGGGGTCAACATCCTCGAAGGATACGGGCTCACCGAGGGCGCCTGCGTCTCCTCCATCAATCCGGTTGAGGGTGAAAGATTTGCAGGTTCGATCGGTCTGCCGATTCCCTATCAGCGGATGGCGGCCGTCATCCTCGACAATGAAGGGCGCTTTCAGCGAATCGCCAATACGGACGAGGTCGGGGTCATCGCGATCAACGGGCCCAACGTCTTTTCAGGCTACCTCGACCCGCATCACAACGAAGGCCTCTTCATCGAGATCGACGGCGAACGCTGGCTCAACACCGGCGACCTCGGCCGGCGGGATTCGAAGGGCTACTTCTGGCTCGCAGGGCGCAGGAAGGAGCTTATCATTCGCGGCGGGCACAATATCGACCCGAAGATCATCGAAGACGCGTTGCAGACTCATCCGGCCGTCTCGCTGACGGCGGCCGTCGGGAGCCCCGACGCGTATGCCGGCGAATTGCCTGTGGCCTACGTTCAGCTGAAGCCGGGAAGCGCGGTCACCGAGGCCGAGCTCCTGGAGCATGCGGCTCGGACCATCCCGGAGAAGGCGGCGATCCCGAAGCGGATCAAGATATCGTCGTCTTTGCCGACCACGGCGGTCGGAAAGCTGTTCAAGCCGGCTCTGGTTGAGCGCGAGATCGAGGAAACCATTCGCGCCGAGGCGGCGAGAATCGGGGCCACGATCGCGTCCATCAGGCTCGACCGCGATCCGCGAACAGGTCTTCGGGCGGTCGTCGAGACGATTGACGGGGCCGATAGACTGAAGGAGGCCCTGGACCGCTACGCGGTCAAGTCGGAGGTGACTGAGGCGCGACGATCGGCCGCATTGCCAAGCGTTTGAGGCGAGCCGAACTGAAACAGAGCTCCGCGCCGGAGAGCGGCGGAACAGGGAGGAAATGATGCAAAGCAAATTCGATCCAAAAGTCTTCCAGCTCGGGTATGTCGCGCTTGCGACGCCGGATATCCAACGGACCAAGGATCACTATCTCCAGAATCTCGGCATGACCGAGGTGGCGCGGGGAGACGACGGGTCGGTTTACCTTTCGATCGGCTACAATCATCATGATCTGGTGTTGCGCCCGGCTAAAGAGAAGGCGCTGCTCCATGTGGGCTTTCACCTGAAGCCCCACATCTTGATCGGTGACTTCGCTCGCGACGCGCGCGAGTTTGGCCTCGCCGCCATAGTCAAGACCGACAGTCAGCCCGGCGTCGCCGAACTGGTCGAAGTCGAGGCGCCGGGCGGCGTGGTCATCCAGTTCTACAACGCGATCACAGCCCCCGCTCCCGGCTTCAAGCAAACCGGCGCATCGCCGCTGCGCCTCGGCCACGTGGCGATCATCTCCCCCGAAGGCGACAAGCTGATCGCGTTCTTCCAGGACTTTCTCGGCTTCGTTCGCACCGACGACATAGCGGGGATCGCGAACTTCCTCACCTGCAATCGCGACCACCACGTCGTCAATATCGTGAGGGCGCCGGAATCGAGGGTCCACCACATCGCCTACGAGCTCAAGGAGAGCTCCCAGCACGGCGCCGCCGCCGATGCGTTGCGCGCCGCAGGGGTCAACCTTCTCTGGGGCCCCTCGCGGCACACCGCGGGCCACAACGTAGCGGCCTACCACTATGACCCCAACAGGGTGATGGTCGAACTCTACACCGAGATGGACCAGTTCATCCCTGAACTCGGGATGTGCGAGCCTCGGCCCTGGCACGAACATGTCCCGATGAAACCGAGAAGCTGGGGGTTCACGGAGCTGAACGCCTGGGGAGCCGAGTACGGGTTCAACCTGGCTACAGGCTGAAGTGTTTCGACGCGCTGTCGCGCGAGGTTCTTTGAAAGTGAGAGTGATAGTCCATGACGAATGAAACGCCAGTTTTGATCGTGGGCGGCGGAGGCGCCGGCCTGACATCCTCTATGTTGTTGTCGACGCTTGGCGTCGAGCACCTTCTTGTATC
>JBASAH010000455.1:0-2737 GCA_049650505.1 Xanthobacteraceae bacterium | reverse complement strand
GCCGACAAACATCCGATTGCCACAGCGACCGCACCTTTGCCACTTGCAATGCCGGCGAATCAGCAGCAGCAGGCGGGACAAAACACGCGCTCATCCGACAAGGCGTCCGCCGTTGCGACACCGCTGCCCAATGCCTCGTCGGCGCGAACGGCGCCGCCGCATCCGGCAGCCGACAGCATCGCGGCCATTCTGGCGTGGCTCGACGGCATCGGCCAATCCGGCCTCGACGGGCATGACTTGCGCGAGCTCGGATTAAAGGACGGCACTCTGACAGTCGACGATGACCGCACCGGCAAAAGGTGGAGCTTTCAGAATATCACGCTGAGCGTCGAACGGCCGCACGGTGGCGGCATGCTCGTCACCATAGGGTCGGAAAACCCGCAACATCCTTGGGGAGTAACCGCCTCGATCAGGCCGACGACGGATGGCTATCGCAGCATTGCGCTCGAAGCCCGCCAAGTGGCGGCGAGCGATCTTTTGCTTGCTTCGAGGTTCGGTGACGGCACGCTGCAAGCGGATATGCCGCTTTCGGCAAGCTTGCGCGGCGAGATCGGTCCCAATGGCGTGCCGCAGGCATTGGTCGGCCGCATTGTCGCCGATGCCGGCTCGATCAATGATGGCGATAGCGGTGACGGACGCCTCGATATCGATCGCGCCGAGTTCAAGATCAATTGGGATGCCACGAACCGGTCCCTCGAAGTACCGTTCCAAATTCTTTCGGGCAATAATCGCTTGACGCTGCTTGCGCAGGTTGAAGCACCGGCGCAGCCGCAAGGTTCTTGGGCGTTCAAGATCGGCGGCGGCAGCGTCGTGCTGAATTCGCCGAATGCCCAAGGCAACGTCCAAGGTAGCACTGGTAGCACTGGCAGCACCCAGGCCGAACCGCTCATTCTCAATCGCATCGCGGTGATCGGTCGCTTCGATCCGAGCAGCAAACGGCTGACGATCAATCACGGCGTTCTCGGCAACTCGGATCTGGGTATCGCCGTGTCCGGCACCGCCGATTATGCCGGCGGCAACCTTCGGCTTGCGAGCGGCATCGCGGCGACGCGGATGACGTCCGACATGTTGAAAAAGCTGTGGCCGGCTTTCGTTGCTCCCAAGGTGCGCGATTGGTTCAACGAACACCTCGTGGCCGGCAATGTCGAGCGGCTCACAATTGCTGTGAATGCTCCCTACGAGACGCTCAAGGCCAGCGGCCCGCCGCTGCCGGACGACGGATTGACCATCGATGCGCTGGCGACCAATTGCGTGCTCCGTCCGGTCGCCGGATTGCCTACGCTCCATGATGCCGATCTCACCGTTCACATCGTCGGCCGCAATGCGCAGATCGCCGTCGGCAAAGCCGTCGCGGACATGCCGTCCGGGCGTAAGCTTGTGCTGTCATCCGGCCTGTTCGAAGTCCCAGATACGGCGCCGCGGCAACCGCCAGCGCGGGTGCATTTCAAACTCGACGGCCCGGTACCGGCCGCCGCCGAATTGGTGACGATGGATCGGCTGCGCGAGGCGTCGGGCACGCCGTTCGATCCGGCGACAACCCGAGGCACGATCAGCGCGCTGGTCGCGCTGGCGATGCCGCTCAAGCCCGATCTGCCGCCGGGATCGACCAATTATGCGATCACCGTCGATGCACTGAACTTTTCCGCCGACCGGATGATCATGGGGCAGAAGGTCGAATCCGCCGACCTGAAAATCAGCGCCAACAATCAGGGCTTCGCGCTCAAAGGCGACGTCAAGATTGGCGGCGCGCCGGCGAACCTGGAATATCGCAAGCTACACGGCGAAGATGCCGCCGACGTTCATATTCAAGCCATGCTCGACGAGACGGCGCGCAATAATCTGGCGCTTGATCCGTCCGGCGCGATTAGCGGCGCCATTCCGATCGACGTCACCGGCCGCATCGGCACCGCCTCGGAGCGCGACGGCCGGTTCGCCGTCCAAGCCGATCTGACGTCGGCGCAGATCGACGGCTTCCTGCCGGGCTGGGTCAAGCAGGCCGGCAAGCCGGCCCGCGCCACATTCACGCTACTGACCAAGCCGGAATCGACCCGGATCGAGGATCTCCGGATCGAGGGCGCGGGCGGTGGAGTGAAGGGGGTCATCGACCTCGACAATTCAGGCGATGTGCGAACCGCGAGTTTCCCATCCTACGGCTTTTCCGACGGCGATCGCGCCAGTCTGAAGATCGATCGCCTGTCGGACGGCACGCTGCGCGCGACCATGCGCGGCGAGGCCTATGACGGTCGCGGTCTGCTCAAGACCTTGGCCGCGCCCGTCAAGACGCCGCCCAAACGACCACCGGCCGATGTCGACCTCGATATGAAGCTCGGAGCGGTGCTCGGTCATAATGGCGAGGCGTTGCGCGGCCTAGAACTGAAAATGTCGCGGCGCAATGGCGAGATCCGCAGTCTCGGGCTGACGGCCAAGATCGGGCACAGCGGCACGCTTACCGGGGATCTGCGCGGGCGGCCCGGCGGACGACAAGTGGTCCAACTCGAATCGACCGACGCCGGCGCGCTGTTTCGCTTCGCCGATGTCTATTCGCGTATGAACGGCGGGCAGGTGACGACCGTGATGGACGCGCCCTCAACCGGCAATCCGGTCCAGCTCGGCACCGTGACCGTGCGCAATTTCGCCGTGCACGACGAATCGCAGCTGGAGCGCGCGGTCGCCAATGGCAACCAGGCGCAACGCAACAGGGAGATTTCGTTCTCCGGCATGAAGATCGATTTCACGC
>JBASAH010000454.1:0-4804 GCA_049650505.1 Xanthobacteraceae bacterium | reverse complement strand
GAGCGCATGCTGTCCTGCGCCGAGGAAGTATTGCGTCGGCTCGATCTGCACTATCGCGTGGTGACGTTAAGCGCCGGCGATATGGGCTTTGCCGCGCAAAAAACCTGCGACATCGAAGTTTGGCTGCCGGGGCAGAACATGTACCGCGAGATTTCATCGTGCTCGGTTTGCGGCGAGTTCCAGGCGCGGCGCATGGATGCGCGCTATCGCGCCAAAGAAGATCGCAATGTTCGTCACGTCCACACGCTCAACGGCTCCGGCGTCGCGGTTGGTCGCGCGCTGATCGCGGTGATGGAAACCTATCAGGATGCCGACGGATCGATTGCTGTGCCGGATGTCCTGCAAGGCTATATGGGCGGAATGAAAAAGATTTCCAAAGGCGAATAGCGAATTGGGAATAGCGAATAGCACGCCACTCTATTCGCCATTTGCTACTCGCCATTCGCCTCCTTTAAGAGGTGCCGCATTGCGCATCCTAGTCACCAACGATGACGGCATTCATTCGCCAGGTCTCGATACCTGCGAGGAGATTGCCCGCACGCTCTCCGATGATGTTTGGGTGGTGGCGCCCGAGCACGACCAGTCGGGCGTCGCCCATTCGCTGTCGCTGAATGACCCGCTGCGGCTCCGCCAGGTCGCCGATCGCCGCTTTGCGGTGCGCGGCACCCCGACCGATTGCGTGATCATGGGCGCGCGCCACGTGCTCGAAGGCAAGCAGATCGATCTCGTGCTGTCCGGCGTCAATCGCGGCCGCAATGTCGGCGAAGACGTGATCTATTCCGGCACGGTCGCCGGCGCGATGGAAGGCGCCGTACTCGGCATCCCCTCGATCGCCCTGTCGCAATCGTATAAATCGCGCAGCGGACAGCCGCCGTTCTGGGAAACCGGCCTGCACTTTGCTCCCGATATTATTCGACGCGTGCTTGCCGGCGGCGTGCGCGAGGGCGTGCTCATCAACGTCAATTTTCCGGATTGCCGTCCGGAAGAGGTTAAAGCTATCGCGGTGACGCCGCTCGGCCGCCGCCGCCAGGAGCGCTTGCACATCGACAAGCGCGTCGATGGCAGGGGCAATCCCTATTACTGGATCGCCTATTCACGCCTTAATCCATTTCAGGCCGAGCACGGAACGGATATCGCGATTCTCGACGAACGCTGCATCGCGTTGACGCCGCTGCGCATCGACATCACCGACGAACCAACGATGACGAAGCTCGCCGAGCTTTTTGCCAAGAAAACTTAGCAGCGCACGCTGGCGACCGCTTGGATCGCTTCCTCAAGCGCGTCGACCTGGAACGGTTTCTGCAGCATCGGAGCTTCCCGATAACCCTCGGGTAGGCCGCGTTGCCCATACCCGCTCGCGAAAATGAACGGCACGCCGCGTTCGGCCAGAATTTCGACGACTGGCGTAACCGAATCCCCGTTCAGATTGACGTCGAGAACGGCGAGATCGAATTGTCCTCGTCTTGCGAGGTCGAGGGCTTGGCGCAGATCGCCCGCCTCTGCTGCGACACTATGGCCGAGATCCGCGAGCATGCCTTCGAGCAGCATGCGGATCATAATTTCGTCCTCGACGACGAAGACGCGCTTGCCCGCAGCAGTCTTCCCCTCACTGGCCATTCAGGACCCCATGCTGGCGCCGTAACGCCTGGCTTCGCCCTTTGGTTCCATTCCAGCAGCGGTTCGCCGCGATATAGGCACTTGAGCTCAGGACCGTATATGCCCTCATTCTGGAATGGTAAAAACCGACGGCAACACCTTGAGAAGGCGAGGTAACAGTGGCCACCAGCCCGCCAGCCGATGATGTCGAGCGCATGGAGTTTCAGCTCGCGCTGCGCCGGCGTGGCATCAGCGATCAAGCTGTGCTTCGCGCGATGGAGGAAGTGCCGCGGGAGAATTTTGTTGCGCCCGGCTTCACCGACAGCGCCTATGCCGACCAGGCGCTGCCGATCGACTGTGGCCAGACCATCAGTCAGCCTTTTGTCGTGGCCTACATGACGGAGCAACTTGAAGTCGGCCCGCAGCACCGCATCCTCGAAATTGGAACAGGCTCAGGCTATCAGGCGGCCGTTCTGTCGCGCCTGGCCCGCGAGGTGGTCACGATCGAGCGCTACCGCACGCTTGCCGATAGCGCGCACGAGCGGCTGCAGATGCTGGGCTATACAAATGTGACAGTGCGTCTCGGCGACGGGATGGCGGGAGCGCCAGATTTGCCGCCGTTCGATCGAATCATGGTCACGGCCGCGGCCGAGGATGTTCCTGATGCGCTGGTCGCGCAGCTGGCCGCGGGGGGCAAGTTGGTCTTGCCTGTCGGTCCGCGTCACGACGCGCAATACCTCGTCAAGCTCACTAAGCAGGCGAATGGCAAATTAACGCGCGAAGAGCTTATTGCCGTGCGATTTGTGCCGCTATTGCCGGGACAAGCGAGGGAGCTGTAGCGCCGAAGACACACAACGGATTATTTCGAAATATCTGCTGGCGCTTAAAACCCTGTTTACCGCAGCGTAGTTTATTCGCTCGTCCTTGTATTGCGTACGAGTGAGTAACCATGCGCGCATCGCCTCGGCCGGCCGTTTGGCCGCAACTGGTTGCTATTTCGTTAATGGGTTTGGGAGTTGCAGGCTGTAGTGCCGATTCCGCCCGCTTTGGCGACTGGTTTGGTTCAGCCAACTCATCGATGTCGCGCAACGACGCGACCGTCACAGGCTCACAAACCGCCTCGGCAAGCCACATCGAGGGTAAGCCGCTGCCACACTTGGCCGGCGCCGATGACGGCAGCGCGAGTGCTGGCCGCGGCACGGGTTCGTACACGGGTTCGTACCAGACCGCCTCGGGTTCGGCTCCAGCTGCGGCGACCCAGACAAGTGCTCCAGCACGGCAAATGCACATCGCCACCGTCCGTCCGATGTCTTCGCCTGGCGCCCCGCGCGGGGCACTCGTCGCGCCGCCGGTCGTGCACGTTGTGGCAGCGGGTCAGACGCTTAACAGCATCGCTCGGATCTACCACAAGCCAGTCACGGTGATCGCCAGGGCCAACAACCTTTCGGTTAATGCCAAAGTGAAAGCGGGCGACCGCATTACTATTCCGCAAATCAAGGAGGCCTCGCAGCCGGCCCCGACACGGGCAGAGGCCGCGATTTCGCCACCGACCGGCACGCTCGCCATGGCGGAATCCTCGCAGACTGCGCGCATCGCCGAGCCGACTGGCTCGTTTGTGCCAGACAATGCCGTGAAGACGGCCGAGCCGGCGGGCAGCCTGCCGGGTTTCCGCTGGCCGGTGCGCGGCCGTGTCATTGGCGCGTTCGGTCCAAAGCCGAATGGCGTGCAGAATGACGGTATCAATCTCGCGGTGCCGGAAGGCACGCCGATCAAAGCAGCGGAGGACGGCGTGGTCGCCTATGCCGGCAGCGAGCTCAAGGGCTACGGCAATCTTGTTTTGGTCCGCCACTCCAACGGTTTCGTCACTGCCTACGCGCATGCCAGCGATATCCTGGTCAAGCGCGGCGAGGCCGTGAAACGCGGGCAGGTGATTGCACATGCCGGTCAAACCGGCAACGTCACCTCGCCGCAACTGCACTTCGAGATCCGCAAGGGCGCGACACCGGTCGATCCGTCGCAGTATTTGAGTGGGGCGTGAGTGAAGTCAGATGACGGCGGTCAGAGGCCAGAGCTTAGCAATAGGCGCTGGCTTCTGACGTCCCACATTTGACCTTCGAGATCTAACCTCTGTCATCTGTCATCCGCACGCCCAGCCGTCCCGCCAGATCCTGAACGTATTGCCAGGCCACGCGGCCCGAGCGCGCGCCGCGCGTTGTGGCCCATTCAAGCGCTTCGCGACGCAGTTCCGCGCCGTCGAACGGCACCCGATAATGCACGACATATCCTTCGACCATAGCCAGATATTCGTCTTGGCTGCAGCGATGGAATCCGAGCCAAAGTCCAAAACGATCCGACAGCGATACTTTCTCCTCAACCGCCTCGCCAGGATTGATCGCGGTCGAGCGTTCGTTCTCCATCATGTCGCGCGCCAATAGATGGCGCCGATTGGACGTGGCGTAGAAGATCACATTCTCGGGCCGTCCTTCGATGCCGCCTTCGAGCATCGTTTTGAGCGATTTGTAGGAGGTGTCCTCGGCATCGAAGGAGAGGTCGTCACAAAAGACGATGAAGTGCTGCGGCGCTTTGCGCAAAATACTCATCAGCTCCGGCAGCGACTCGATATCCTCCCGATGAATTTCAATGAGCTTCAGCCCGGCTGCTGGGTGCGCCTTGCCGGTCGCAGCGTGGGCGGCTTTGACCAGCGAGGACTTCCCCATGCCGCGGGCGCCCCACAGAAGCGCATTGTTAGCGGGCAGGCCGCGGGCAAACCGCTCGGTGTTTTCGACCAATAGATCGCGAACGCGGTCGATGCCCTTTAACAGCGACATGTCGACACGGTTGACACGGCGAACTGCCGTCAGCCTTCGGCCCTCGGGATGCCAGACGAAGGCCTCAGCGGTCGTGAAATCAGGTGCTGCGGGCATACCCGGCGCCAAGCGTTCCAGCGCGCCAGCAATGCGGGCAAGAAGCGCGGCGTCGCCGCCGCTGCCATGAGCTTCGTCGCCGCTGGCGCGCGCCGGATTTTTAGTTGCTTTCTTGATTGGGCGCCCAAGACTTGAACGCGCACGAGATTTGGCCATGTTTGCACCGCGTTGCGGCCTTCCCTTAGCGGGGCGGGCAAGCGCCGGCAAGCCAAACGGCCAAAACCTGCCAAAGTGAAAAGGGAGTGTTCGGCCACGTTGCAATTAGGCCAACGGCGGCTATAGTC
>JBASAH010000453.1:0-9539 GCA_049650505.1 Xanthobacteraceae bacterium | reverse complement strand
GGCGAACCCATGGCGCCGATCGCGCCGCCATCGCTCGGCTCGGAGAGCGTGCGGGGCGGCGGCGGTGGCGGCCGCAGCGTTGCTTATTGCGTGCGGCTGTGCGACGGCCAGCACTTCCCGATGGAGCACATCACCAATGCGACGCCGATCGAAACTTGCCGGGCGATGTGTCCGGCGAGCAAGACCAAGGTTTATTTCGGCAGCGAGATCGGCGGCGCTATGACGAGAGACAATGCGCGTTATGCCGATCTCGACAATGCTTTTCTTTATCGCAAGCAGCTCGTCGCCAATTGCACGTGTAACGGCAAGGACGCATTCGGCTTAGCGCCGTTCGATTTGTCCAGCGATCCGACGCTGCGGCCCGGCGACATCGTTTCGACCAAAGACGGGCTGCTCGCTTATACCGGCAAGACTGCAAGGGGCGATAGCTTTGTGCCGGTCAAGCCATCGAGCGCCGCGGCGCGATTGAATGCCGCCGCATCGCGCAAGCAGTCGACTAGGCGCAACGAGCCCGCGATCGACGACGATCCGGGAACCATCGCAATGCCGCAGCGCGCACCCGCGCCGGTCAATGGTGGCGGCGAAACGCCCGGCCAGAGCTCGCGGTAAACCACAATCAAAATTGATCCGAATTAGTTGGCTGCAATCATCCGCTCGTGGGAATGAGCGAAATTGACAGAGCTCACTCGAGCTTGCCGCCGACGTCCTCCGCTAGCGATAGCGAGGCGGTCAGCCCTGGCGATTCGATGCCGAACAGATTGACGAGCCGCGGCATGCCATGCTCGGCCGGCCCCGCGATCATGAAATCGGCTTGCGGTTCGCCGGGACCGCGCAGCTTCGGCCGGATGCCGGAATAGTCCGGCACCAGCGAGCCGTCCGGCAGGCCCGGCCAATAGGTGCGGATGCGGGAATAGAAACTGTCGGCGCGGCGGGGATCGACCGCGTAGTTTTCTTCGCTGACCCACTCGACGTCCGGCCCGAACCGCATGCGGCCCGCCATATCGAGCGTGACGTGAACGCCAAGCCCGCCGTCGATCGGGGTCGGATAAATCAGTCGGGAAAACACCGGTCGGCCGGCATAGCCGAAGTAATTGCCCTTGCCGAGCACAAGCCGCGGCACTTGCGCGGCGGGATAGCCTTCGATCCGGCGCGCCAATGCCTGCGCGCCCAGTCCTGCGGCGTTGACGACGGCGTCGAAATCCAGCGTGCAAGGTTCGCGGCCGCCGAATTGCACGCGCCAGTGCGGCGTTTTGAAGCTTAAGCGCTCCACCGGCGTTGCGAAGGCGATCATGCCGCCGCGGTCTTCGAGTTCGCCCCACAGCGCGCGCATAAAGGCATGACTGTCGATGATGCCGGTTTCCGGCGACCACAAGGCGCCGATGCAGAACAATTCGCTCTCCATGGCGCGCGCCGCATTGCCGCCGATCATTTCCGTGCCCTCGACGCCATTGATCTGAGCCTGGACATGAATGGTTTCGACCTTCGCCAGTTCCGTGGGATTGGTCGCGACAACAAGTTTGCCGCATTTGCGATGCGGCACGTCATGCGAGCCGCAGAAAGCGTACAACATCCGGCGGCCGCGCACGCAATGCCGGGCGCGCAGTGAGTCGGTCGAGTAGTAAAGGCCGGCATGGATCACCTCGCTGTTGCGCGAGGAAACACCGTTGGCGATCCCGCCGGTCATTTCGGCGACGGTGACATCGTGGCCGGCCTGCGCCGCCGTACGCGCGACGGCAAGCCCGATGACGCCCGCACCGATCACCAGAACCTGCATTGCGTTTTTGCCTTCGTGCTGTTTGCCGGCGCGCTTCGCGCACGCGTGGAATGACTATATAACAGGCGTTCAAAGAGGAGGGCCATGCGGGACAAAATGTCGGATAAGATGCCGGATAGTGTGGCGAACAACATCGTGCGCATCTGCGCGCAAAGTGAAGTCGCGCCCGATAGCGCCAAGGCGTTCGAGGTCGGCGACAGGCGGCTCGCCGTGTTCAATATCGGCGGCCGCTTTTATGTCACGGATGACGAATGCACCCACGCCTCGGCGAGCCTTGCCGACGGCATGCTCGATGGCGCGGTGATCGAATGTGCGATGCATTTGGGGGCGTTCCACGTGCCGACCGGGGAAGTGAAGACGCCGCCTTGCGCGGTGGCGCTGCGCACCTACAAAGTCATCCGGGAAGGTGATGACGTATTGGTCGATCTCGACCGTGATGCTGCCGGCGAATTGGCATGAATTGATAGTGGTTTCGCAGCGCGGCAAGACACATTATACATGTCGGAATATTTGCCGGATTATAAGCAGCGGATGCCGCGTTCGGCCAAAAGGCCGAAAAACCACGAACTGCACGAACTAAAGTCGGAGGAGAAACCATGTATGCCGGGCCCGGTGTGAAAACGAGCAAGGATTTCCCGATTCCCGACACGATGAGGGCCTGGATTCTCGGCAATCCCGGCGAGCTTAAGCTCGCGCAAAAGCCGGTTCCTGTGCCCAAGCGGGCCGAAGTCCTGGTGCGCATCGACGCCGTAGCGATCTGCGCCACCGACCTTGAGATCATCGATCACGGTTCGCCGGCTTTGATCCAGGGCGGCAAACCGTTCAACAAGAACTTCACGCCCGGCCACGAATATATGGGCACGGTCGCCGCGCTCGGCCCCGGCGTCGACGAATACAAGATCGGCCAACGCGTGACGGTTGAAATCCATGCCGGCTGCGGGCAGTGCAAGCGCTGCCGCGAAGGCATGTACACCTCATGCCACAACTATGGCCTCAATTACGGCGATGTCGACAAAGGCCATCGCGCTAACGGTTTCACTACCGACGGCGGCTTCTGCGAATACCAGATCAACAACATCAACACGCTGGTCGCGATTCCCGACGCGATGTCGGACGAGGAGGCGACGCTGGTCGTCACCGCAGGCACCGCCATGTACGGTCTCACCGAACTCGGCGGCCTTGTCGCGGGCGAGAGCGTGGTCGTTACCGGGCCGGGGTCGATCGGCCTTCTCGGCGTTGCGGTCGCCAAGGCGATGGGCGCACAGCCTGTCATCCTGACCGGCACCCGCGACAATCGGCTTAAGATCGGCCGCGAGCTTGGCGCCGACCACGTCATCAATGTCCGCAACGAAAACGTCGCCGAGGCAGTCAAGCGTCTCAATGCTGGCAAGGGCGTCGATTACGTCGTCGAATGTTCCGGCGCGCCGAACGCGGTGAATGAAGCGATCCACATGGTCAATCGCGGCGGCAAAGTGTGCCTCGCAGCGTTCCCGCATGCCGAGACGCCGGTCGACGTCGCGCACATCGTGCGCAACAATATTTATCTCTACGGCATCCGCGGCGAAGGTAAGAGCGCGACACACCGCGCCGAAGCGTTCATGTCGCAAAAGCGCTTCGACGCCACCAAGATCCACACCCATACTTTTGCGCTCGACGATCTGCCAACGGCGATCCGCTACGCCAAGGAACGGATCGATGACGCGATCAAGGTCGTGGTCAAGGCCCGTGGCGTCGCCGCGCATCAGGTCGCGGCGGAGTAAACGATGCGTCATGTCCGGCTTCGTGCCCGGCTTTCTGCCGGGCATCTCGATTGGCTGGGCGCCGCGCCTTACGAATCGAGATGGCCGGAACAAGTCCGGCCATGACGTATCAGTGTTATTAGACTTTGCGAATCCGAAACGTCAGCAGCTTTTTTTCCTTACGCGTGTCCTCGAGCGTATCACCGGTTTGATTTAATAGATTCGGAATATCGATGCCGGCCAGCGGATCGGTGCATTCGACGATCAGCACATCGCCGGGCTGCGACTGGCTTAAAGCCTTGCGGGTACGTAGCGCCGGTAACGGGCATTTGAGGCCGCGTAGATTAAGCGTCTTTTCGGTCATTTGGCGGCGCAGTCGTAGAACCCGGCAAATGTATTTATCATAATTGCGATGACGTTCGATTCCAGCAACCAGCGCATCGCGCGCCTGACGCCGCTCGGCTCGGTGCTCGCCCTTATTGATGCCCGCATCAAGCCGGTGCCACCGAAGATGATACGCGCCGCAACGGCGCGACGCCTGACGCTCGCGGAAGACGTTGCGGCTTCGTCACAGCCGGTGCAAGCCATTGCGTTGCGCGATGGCTTTGCCGTGGATGCCGGTGCGATCGGCGATGCCGGACCTTACACGCCGGTCCCTCTGACTTTGACGGCGCGGCGCATCGATGCCGGTGACCCAATGCCGGACGGCACCGACGCCGTATTGCCGCTCGATGCGGTCGTGCTCCGCGGCAAGAGCGCGCAAGCAACGACGACAGTGGTGCCCGGTGAAGGCATATTGCTGGCGGGCGGCGACGCCGTGCCGCACACGCCGCTGTGTCGCGCCGGGCAACGTCTGCGAGTCGTGGATCTTGGAGCGATACAAGCGGCGCGCGTCGAAGCCGCAGCGGTGCGCGAGCCGAGCATCGGGGTTGCCCTCGGCGGGGTCGGAGGAACTGCGGCGATCAACGCCACCCTTAGCATGCTCGTTCACCTGATCTGCGACGCCGGCGGCAACGTACCCAACGATCCGATCGCGCTCGCTGCCGCGCTGGCCGATGAAAAGACCGATGCCATAATGGCGGTCGGCGGCACCGGCACCGGCCGGCGCGATGGCGCCGTGCAAGAGCTTGCGCGTCTGGGCCAAGTCGAGGCGCACGGCATCGCCGTTTGTCCAGGCGAGACGGCGGCGTTCGGTTTTGTCGGCCAGCGTCCAGTGCTGTTGCTGCCCGGGCGGATCGATGCGGTGCTGGCGGTTTGGCTTTTGCTCGGACGCCATATCGTTGCCAAGCTCGCCGGCGGCAAAGTTGAGGATATGCCGGTTACGTTGCCGCTCCGCCGCAAAGTGACTTCAAACATCGGCATGACCGAACTGATCCCGGTGCGCCGCGAGAGCGGGATGGCGGATCCGGTCGGCTCCGGCTATCTGCCCTTGACCGCGTTGTCAGGCAGCGACGGCTGGATCGTCATTCCGCCCGACAGCGAGGGGTTTGCCGCCGGCAGCCAAGTCGCCGTAAATCCATGGCGCTAACCATGGCCCTAACCATGGCCCTAACTTTGCTTTCTCCGAAACAATGACCCTGGACTCCAAACCAAAAACAACGGCGGCCACGGTCCTTGACGCGGTGCGACGCGCGGCGCGGCAGGAGCAATTCCTTGAAGTCGTGTCGGCGGCAGAGGCGCGGCACCGCTTCGAGGCACGGGTCGATCGCTCGCCATGCGGAAGCGAAACAGTGCCGCTCGCCGCGGCACTGTCCCACGTGATCACCAGTGACGTGATTGCCCATGTGGACGCGCCGCCGTTCGATCGCGCCAATGTCGACGGCTTTGCCGTGCGGGCAGTGGACACGGTCGGCGCCAGCCCCAGCGCGCCGAAGCGGCTCGCGCTCAACGCCGAGGTCATCGCTTGCGGGGTTGCTCCCGGTATCGAAGTCGCACCCGGTACGGCCACGACCATCGCTACCGGGGGCGTTATTCCACGCGGCGCCGACGCCGTGGTGATGATCGAGCATACCGAGCTCATCGAGGATGACGCAGCGCCGGCGATCGATGTGCATCGCGCCGCGGCCAGCGGTCAGTTCATTTCTTATGCCGGCTCCGATATCTCGCGCGGCGAGACTTTGCTGCGGCGGGGCACAGAAATCGGCTCGCGCGAGATCGGCATGCTCGCGGCGTGCGGCTTTGCAAGCGTTGAAGTCATCCGCCGTCCTCGCGTCGCGGTCCTTTCGACCGGCGACGAGCTGGTTGAACCCGGGCGGCCGCTCCGTCCCGGCGCCGTCTATGACAGTAACGGCGCCATCATCGCCGCTGCTGTCGCCGAAGCCGGCGGCGAAGCGGTGGCGTTTGGCGCGGTGCCGGACGACGAAGCGGCGCTCGAGCGCGCGATGCGCCAAGCACTGGATTCGTGCGATATGGTTGTGCTCAGCGGCGGCACATCGAAAGGCGCCGGCGATCTGTCGCATCGCGTAGTGTCGCGGCTCGGCAGCCCGGGAATCTTGGTGCATGGCGTCGCGCTCAAGCCGGGCAAGCCGCTCTGCCTCGCTGTGATCGGCGACAAGCCGCTGGTCGTGCTTCCGGGATTCCCGACCTCGGCGATTTTTACGTTTCACGCTTTTGTTGCGCCGATCATCCGCGCGCGCGCCGGACTGCCGGCCGAAGCCGCACGCACGGTGACCGCGCGCGTGCCGGTGCCCGTTCCTTCCGAACTCGGCCGCGAGGAATTCGTGTTGGTTTCGCTGGTTGGCGCGCAAGACCGCTTGATCGCATTTCCAACCGGAAAAGGATCGGGTGCAGTGACGGCCTTCTCGCAAGCCGACGGTTTCCTGGCCATCGATGCGCTTGCTTCGGCGCTCGATGCCGAGACCGAGGCTGAGGTCACGCTGATCGGGCAAGCCGAGCACGCGCCCGATCTCGTGGTCATGGGCAGCCACGACGTTGCGCTCGACGTCGTGGTCGGCGCTTTGGCCGAGCGCGGCTTGCGGGCGCGCACCATCGCGGTCGGCAGTCTTGGCGGCGTTAGTGCCGCAAGTCGCGGCGAATGCGACATCGCGCCGGTCCATCTCGTCGATCCCTCGACCGGTATTTACAACAAGCATCTGCTCGAACCGGGACTGGCGCTGGTCCCGGGCTGGCGGCGCATGCAGGGCTTTGTGTTTCGTTCGGGCGATACGCGCTTTGAGGGTCTTAGCGCCGAGGCCGCGCTGCAAGCGGCGTTAGCCGACCCAGCTATTTTGATGGTCAACCGCAATGCCGGTTCCGGTACACGCGTGCTCATCGACAGCCTTCTCCGCGGCGCCAAGCCGGTCGGCTATGCCAATCAACCGCGCTCGCACAATGCGGTAGCGGCCGCCATCGCACAGCATCGCGCCGATTGGGGCGTCGCCATTGCGCCGGTTGCGCGCCTTTACGGGCTTGACTTTCTGCCGATCGCGCCGGAGCACTATGATTTTCTCTTGGTCGAGGCGCGTCGGCAAAGACCGGCAGTCCAGGCTTTTCTCGAAGTGCTGCGAGATGAGCCGACGCGCGGGCGCATCCGTGCGCTCGGCATGGAGCCGCTTTAGGGCTTGTACTCATAAATGCCGTGGGGGCGTTGTCCGCTTTTGGGGGAATAGCGGACATCGCGATTTGACCGCCTCATGTCCGTTGTTGACCCATGTGAGACATGCGGGATTCAGAATTGGTGCATCTGCGAGCACCAAGTCTGGACCGCACATCTAGCCGGTCGTGGGCGGCCAAACGCCGGTATCTTCAAGTTCTTTCATGGCTACGTCGGTGAATTCGGCTTTCGGACCATCACCGCCGATCACAAACATGAGGATCGCGTCCTCACCAGACGGACCGGATGTGACATTTTCGAAACGCCGTATTGCACCGGGCGGAAAAGAAATGACATCTAGTGGATTGAGGTCAACGGATTCGACATCACCTTTTTCGTTCTCCCAGCTACAGCGCCACTTGCCCGTCATGGGAATAAAGGTTTCGTTAGTATCGTGGTTGTGCATCATCGGGCCTTTGCCCGGCTTGGCGCGGCAATAGCCGAGATTGAAGCCTTCGGAGATCGGAATGGCGGACAGCCGTGAAGCCTCATCGCCGACTGGTGAGATCACCGCGCCTCCAGACTCTTTCGGCGGTTGAAAGCCGATGACATTGTAGAGCGTGCGTTCGCATTGCGGCGCCTTGCTGTCGGGGAGACCGCCGTCGGAGCCTTTGAGCTCGTTAAAGCGAGCGACCCGCTTCATCATATCGGCACGCGAGATACCAAATCTGGGCAGCGTTTCCATGATTGTCCTCCCTGATTGCTTGATCTTAGTTGCTGTGGAGCGTGCGGAACCCGGCCGAAGAGTTCTTCGTTGCCAAAATATATTGGCAAATACCATTCGTGCGAAGCAGCAATATGTCTGCAATTCATCGCAAAGCGAAAATCCAGTGTCGCAAAGTTGGCAAACGAACGGATAACGCAGGAACACTCATTGGAAAGTTAGTTCCGCAGCGCCTATCGTCAATTCTAAAGTCAGCCGCGATCCGTCTCGCCTCATCGCGAGGTTTTTGATTTTTGTCAAAACTCAGTCTCAGCGGCTTCGATATTATCGCACTTACTCGACCTTCTCCTGTTCCAAACTTAAAGGGCCGCCAAATGGCGGCCTCCTCTTTGCTTTCCGTTCTGTTCAATATTGCAACAACTCTGGCAGCTTCGCGATATTCGACGCAATCCGCCGTGCCTCGTCTTATTTGATCCTAATCAAACTTCCGATTGAGTCTCTGTGGTTCAAACACGAGAGGTGCACCCATGACGACTTGGACGATCAAATCCGTAACCGTTGATCCGGATCGCGCGCTTGAGATTGTTCAGGACCAACGGACCAAGGAATACACGGCTTGGATCGAAGATGAGCACGGCAAGGCCGTTGAAGAAAAGTCGCTTAGAATGAATGAGGCTGTACCTACCAAACCGTCCGTCCGCGAGAGATGGCAAGGGCTATTTGTTGTTTTTGGATCAGCTGTGGCCGCTCTCGTTATTTTGTACGCGATTGGTTCGTGGGTTGACCACTAACTTTCGGTCCTTTTCAGCAGGGCTGGCAGGTTGGCGATGTTCAACGAATGCACTGTGACGGAGGTCACATGCCAACGCTGCTAATCAAGCTAGCCTACATTCTGCCGAGTAGAAGGTGAATTGAATGCAGAGGCCGCGGTCACATGCGCACCATTACCCTGTTCGCCGCCGGTACCGCCTTTTTTATCCTGATTGGTGTCGACGCCTGGCTTTGCAACAGAACATTGACGCCAGGCGCACTGGCTAGGTCACCGACTTTTAATCAGTTAATTATCACCTCGGGTGCGAAGGCTTCGCCTGTTTCGCACAATAACGACTACTTGCTCATGACCGATTGAGTGACGAAAGCTGCTTTAGTCTTTGCGCAGTAGCTCCGGCAGCTTGGCGATGTTCGCCGCAATTCACCGCGCCGAGACTTGGCTCAGCAGCTTAGCCGATGAGCGCCGGCTCCTTCACACCAATACCCCCAGCGTTCCGGCCCATAGGGAGACCAATGATACTGGCCTTGGGGCCACCAGTAAGGGCGATAACGGCGCGTGGGTGGCACGATAATTACTGGTAACGAGTGCCGGTAGTGGTGCGAATAAACCTGAATAAGGTGACCTGTTTGTATTCCCGTCAGGGGTGCGATGGGTGCGGCGCGAGACGGTCCGTATGTAACCGCGCAAATGAACGTCGCGACTGCGAATGCACAGACAGTCCGCTTCATGATGTTCTCCTTAAGACCAGTTGAGATTTTATCGTTGCAACCACGAATGTGAAGGCTATAGATGCGATATGTCCTGTTGGCGCTGAGTGTTGTCGCTGCAACAACCCTGCTTAACACTCCAACCAAAGCTCAAAACTATCCGTGGTGCGCGATTTACAATGGTCGGGCGGGCGGCACAAATTGCGGCTTCACAACATTTGAACAATGCATGGAAACCGCGCGCGGGCTCGGCAGCTTGTGCCAACCGAACACACAATATCAGCCTCCGCC